>CAZPBZ010000065.1:0-6871 GCA_964584765.1 uncultured Thermodesulfobacteriaceae bacterium | reverse complement strand
ATCTCTTCAGGAGAGGCATTCTTTGAAATACCAAGTAGCTTGTAATAATTTTTCTCTTCACCCATATTTTTAGTATCTCACTGTATATTTTTCTGATAATATTCTATAACTGCACACCAAAGTACTATTCAGAGATATTTTAGGCATCCTTAACGACAGATGTTTATACTTTGCTGATCTTGTATTTTGGCAGTGAAATTTGAAACTTGAAATTGGGAAAAACACAAAGATGTAGATGTATTATCTAATTTCAAATCTCTAATTTCCAGTTTCGAAATCGGCATTCAACTCGATAATACACGCTTTTTCGAAAAAGTGTAAACTGGTAAATGAAGGATGCCGTAAAATTAATAACAACTAAAGCAAAGTCAAGAAAAGTGCCCTACTCCTCAATCCATATCAGACCCCGTCGTGTGGCCCTTTTTGCTCCCTCCAGTCCGCTGGAATCAGAAAAGCTGGATGCAGGTCTCAAAATAATCGAAGAAAAAGCCCCGTGGCTCGAGATTATAAATGATACATTTACTGATCAGACCGAGGACATACCTTCCCTGCCCTATCTTGCAGGGAAAGATCAACTCCAGGCCGACAGATTTACAAGTCTTCTCTTGGACACATCCATAGACATTGTATGGTGTTTAAGGGGGGGATACGGATCCTTGCGTTGGCTAAGCATGGTGCCATGGGACCAAATTGGGCATGAGGCTCCAATACTGATAGGTTTCAGTGATGTAAGCTTCCTCCACTCAGCCCTTTTCCAACAAGGTAATCTGTCAATACACGGCCCTCTGATTTCAACCCTGCCGATCACAACAGAACCCGCAAGAAAAGCCCTGTGGACATGCCTTGATCAAGGAAAATTCCCCAGTCTTTCCGGCACTACCCTTAGCCCTGGCAAGGCAAAAGGCCCACTCATTGGAGGAAATCTGACGTGTATTATCCATCTTATCGGTACAGCTTATGAGCCCAAGTGGGATGGAGCAATCCTCTTGATTGAGGATCACAAAGAGGCTCTTTATCGCCTTGACCGGATGTTGACGCAGCTTTTACTTACAGGAAGGTTATCCCGGTTGGCGGGAATTGCTGTTGGCCGGCTCCATGGAACCGGAAAGCCGGAAAAGCTATTACAGACACTGTTGCAGGACCGGCTCAGCTCCATCGGGGTTCCCTTAATAACTGATCTTCCTGCAGGTCACATACCTGACAATTATCCGCTGTTAATTGGCGGATACTATGAATTAGATGGAGAAAAGGGCCTCCTGAAACCAATTACAGGGCTACATAGACTTCAGCGCCCCTGAACCTCCATCTCAAGCAATATTTCTCCTTCCAGAACTCTGCTGCCAAACCCTGCCATCACAGCAGTTACCACACCTGTGCATGGAGCTGAAACCGTACAGAAAAGCTTCATCCTCTCCAGTGTCAAAAGCTCCTCGCCTTCCCTCACGTGCATGCCGGGCCTGAGTGAGTGGTTCATGTCCACCACAGTACCAGACATATGGGCCTTGATCCGAATTACCTCTGAGCTATTGAGATTATTCATTTTGAGGTGACGCTGCTTTATGCCCGGCCGGAACCTGAATCAAAAAGTATGGACCTGTGCGGTTCGTGTTTTCGTGATTGATTTTGAATAGTTTCTTAACCCAGATAATTCTTTGATGGGCTTACCGTGGGGCAGACATTTTCAAGGGAAAATGGGATGCAATGGGATTAAAGTCACGATCATCATGAAGCAAGGTTAATCCATCAATAATACAGAAGGTTGCAATTATTACATCAATTGTTTTCCGTACAGTAATCCCGGCTTTTCGAAGCCGCCGATAATTTTGGGCACTTTGAATAGCCACATTGTATCCACCCATTTGGCGAAAAGGGAGAAGACTTAAAAAAGATTTGGCTGTTTTAAACTCCTTATCAGATTTAAAACCTTGAAGAACCTCTGTGAGGATTAAATCCCCCATGATAATTGGCACATCGGACAGATAATTATCCAGTAAATCCGTTTGCCATGAACGTTTGCCGTTGAAATAATCGATCCAAACGGATGAGTCGACCAAAATCATTAATCCAACCTCATTGCATTGAGGTCGCCATCCCATTTTAGTTTTCCACGCAACCTTTTTAATCGTTCTTGCTTTTTCATTTGGACCAATAATTTCAGACCGGTCTCAACAACAGCTTTCTTAGTTTTTATTTTGCTAAGCATCATTGCTTCATTCATAAGATCGTCGTCTATGACAATATTGGTTCGCATAGTTCCTCCTTGCGTTTTGTGTGTATTGGTTTTATATTATGTACACATTAAAATTATGTCAAGGTCAAACCAGCAAGTATTTGTAACTACCTTAAACAATTACATTTATGTCGCACCCCTCTTAATTGTTAACAGTCTTAAGAAAACGCACATATTTGGTGAAAAGCGCACTTCCTCACTGTTTGTGTATGTGGATGGGCGTTGAGTCCCCTCATATAGCTTGCACATTTTGAGGGAACTCCTGCCCAAAAACAAAAAAGGTGGGAGTTATGTTACCAGAGCTTCTTCAGAAGATCAGTCTTTTTTTCTTCTTCACTGCGGGGGAAGGAACCGGAGCTTTGCCGATTGCTTTAGGGCCTTATGGCAGGTGTTGCATCTTCTGCAAGACATGTCTGTTCCCCTACATTATAATAAAATAAAAAAAACTTTATATCTAATCAGGATATCTAACATGTCAAAACAAATTTCTTTCTCCAAGTATGAACAAAAAGTTCTTCCCAACTTCCGACAAAAAATCAGTGCGGCAGAGTCTACCGAGGATGTAAAAAAGTTTTTTGTCTATACTGTCCAAGAGTTATTAGAAAGTATTTTTGCCGGAAAAATTGACTTTAAATATGAAGACGTAGCATTAATGCCCGGCAAGGAACCATATTATCTTTTGAGCAAACAGCTTGTTTCTTCCAATGAATTTAAGTCTGTTTGGAATGACTCGGATTTACCTCGTTTGCTTTCCCGATTAGCGGAATATGCGGTACATCGATATAAGCATCTTGAAAAACGACCGGAAAAAACCGAGGCTAAAATTAGAATATAGGTAACACTCAGCGCTGTTAAATATTATTTTTGTACAGGATATTCAGGATTGAACTTATGAGGTTAAAGTCCTCTGCATGTGAACCCCGCTATCATGATTTCATGGTAGCAAAAGTACTAGCTGAAGGCAAGGGCGTCATCGCGAGGTGGTGTCTGAAGGAAGTCGGAGTGCAAAGCTATGAGCCGACAGACAGAAATAGCATATAAGGCCCAGTCTCCGGGTAAGTCACACAACATAACAAAGCCCATGGTTCTGGAGATAGGGTAAATGCTGCGGTTGTGTAGCGAAAGTTCACGCTCTTATCTGGGGAGGTCTGTCCCTTGGGTGGGATTTCGGAAAAGGCCGTCAACGACTATGGCATGAAGATGCGGGTGGAACCTGGCGTAATCTCCAAAGGTGTGAATGACCATCACAAGGCCTGGAATTCCGTCCGGGAAGCCAAGCACAGTATGAAAGAAAATCTCAAGACTTTCACCTGCACAATGGCAGAACTCTGTCAAAAGGCCCCGGTCGTATTTGAAATAGACACGGAGAAGAAATTGTTGTCAGACTGCAGATTTCCAAAGTTCGTCAAAAATAAATAATTCCTGTATTTTTAAACCCAAAAGGTTAACTTTCATCAATGTAAGATTGAAAAATGAGCGCTTATAATTTTTAGTGGCACAGATGCGAAAAATAGGCTTGAAAACGACCGGTTTTTTTAAAATGACGCGAGCCTGACCAGGAGCACCCATGCTGAGCTTTTTACCCGGCCCACTTAAAGGATCTATCGCCTTTCTGCTTTTTGTGATCAATACGGTCTTTTCGTGTACCCTGATTTATGCAGTCGCGTTGCTGAAAGCAGTGAGTCCTTTGAAAAAGACCCGACTGTACTTTTCTCGGATTTTAACTTTGATTGCAGAAAACTGGGCCTCAATCAACGGTGGCATTATAAGACTTACTCAGTCTTATAACTGGCAGGTACAGACTGATGGTCCTTTGGCTGCGGATAAATCATACATGGTGATAGCCAATCATCGATCATGGGTCGATATCGTTATTCTACAATGGGTATTCAACCGAAAAATTCCTTTTCTCCGTTTTTTTATCAAAAAGCAACTGTTCTGGGTCCCGTTTCTCGGGCCGGCTTGGTGGGCTCTGGATTTTCCGTTTATGAATCGATATTCATCCGCAAAGCTAAAAAAGAGTCCCTCTCTTCGCGGACAAAATTTTAAGACGGCTCGTAAGAGCTGTGAAAAATTTAAACAGATGCCGACATCCATACTTATTTTTGCTGAAGGAACTAGGTTCACCGCTGAAAAACACGGGCACAGCGGCTCTGAATTTACCAATCTGCTTCCGCCAAAATCTGGTGGAGTGACAACTGTGCTTGAAGCTATGGGTGAACAGTTTACCGCTCTGCTGGACGTGAGCATTTTATATCCTCAGGAACGGGCCCGCTTTTCGGATATGTTCAGTGGTAATATTTCAGAAGTTCAGGTGGATGTGAAAACTTATGCGATCCCATCAGAGGTACTTAGCGCAGATTCAATGAAGACGGGTGAAAAACACAATCGGGTCAAAAAATGGCTAAAACAGATCTGGCTTGCTAAAGATCAAAAACTCTCACAGATGCAGCGAAAAGAAGGGGTGGGCAAATGACTTAGATACTTTGTATGAATTTGTCCATAGTGGTGGCTGAATTGGCTGGCGTTTATCGGATGGGTGAACCCAGGCTGGGCGGCTCTGGTATTTCACCAGGACCGGATATGAAAGGAGAAAGGCAGGGCTACTGAGGTATTCCATTAAGGTTTAAGGTCTAAGGAAAGAATTAAGGCGTCCTCTTTGTTGTCCGGATAGTACCCTTTCCTGGTGCCTGTTTGAATAAAACCAAATCCGGTGTACAGAACAAGGGCCGCGGTGTTTGATCTCCGCACCTCCAGATATGCCTGTTCTATGCCCATTTTTATACAATTCTGCAAAACAAGCCAGAGAAGACGTTTGCCCAAGCCTTTGCACCTGTGCGCTGGATGGACAGCCAGTTTGAGGATTTCCATTTCGTCGACTACCTTAAAAAAGGACAAATAGGCGGCCAGTTCATCCTTTTTTTTGAGCCCAAAGATATAATACTGCTTTTGCTTAAGACACAGCCAGAATTGCTGTTCCGTCCATGCGTGGGGAAAACAGATTTTTTCAAGAGCAACCAGATCGTCAAGATCACCAAGGCTCAGTCTGCTGAATTCATAAGAAAGGTCGCTCATGGGATATCGTGGTTTTCACAGCCAGCCGGACCAGCATAACCAAACGAGTTCAGGTGTGTAATCCGGATTGATGGGTCAAAAAACGCCGGTAGTAGGCCAAGAGCAGACAGGTCATTGGCAGGGCGATGAGAAGCCCGAAAAATCCTAATAACTTGCCCCATATGGATAGGGATAATAAAATTATGGCCGGGCTAAAGCCTGTCACCCGGCCCATGATTCTGGGGACCAATACAGTATCCTGGATTGTCTGAACTACCACAAAGACCGAACCGGTCAATCCAAGGGCTACCCAGAAACTGCTCCCTGTCTCCACTGCATGAACAAGGGCCAACAAAAAAGCAGGAATAAGACCGATGATCTGCAGATAGGGAACCATATTCAGAATCCCGATTAACAGGCCCAGCAAGATACCCATCGGCAGGTCAATGAGCCAAAAGCCCACAGCGAACAATATCCCGACAATAGAGGCTACCTCAGCCTGAGCCCGGAAATACCGGTTCATGGCCAATTGAAAATCGCTGACAAAGGCCATGGTAGCCTCCTGGTAAGCAGGCGGGAGCATGTCCTTCCAGCCTTGCTTGACCTTCTCGTAATCCAGAAGCAAAAAGATTAGATAAAGTCCGATCACAGCCAATCCGACCAAACCCATGATAAAACTTGCAGTGCCGGTTAAGAGTCCCCATGCTCCTGGTAAAACTTTGCGAGCAATGGATTCGCTAATCTTCCAGAAATTATCAGTCCTGAAAAAATCCCGGACCTCGTGTGTCGTCATAAAATCCTTGATCGTCTCCCAGATATGAGGCGGCAGGCGTTTAGCAGCCTGTTCAGCCAAGTCAGAATCGTTGACAAAGTCAGTTAAAATCCTGCCCATGTTCGCTATATCGGCTACGATCATGGGTATAAGCAACCAAGCCAAAACCGCTACAGAAGCCAATACGGCAAACAGACTGATAAACACGGCAAAAACACGGTTAGGGACCTTTTTTTGGACCAGAAGAACAAGCGGATTAATCAGGTAAGCTAAAAGCATGGCAACAGCAAAGGGGATAAGGACTTCACTCAGGTATCCCAAGAGCCAAATCAGTCCCCATAACAATCCGGCAGCTATGCCGATCCGCACAATTCGGTCAAGTGTATAAGGTTTTTTATCGAGAATCACTGTGCTTAGTCAGACATTCCGTTCTATCCTGAAAACCACTTGTTCAAAATATCGACGATTTGAAGAGCTTGTTTCCTGCCTGTGATATTGAATTTGCTCTGTTGCCGGAACTCATTGCCGGATTTTTTGTACCGGCGGATCGTGACTTTTGGTTCTCCGAAATGATTGGTCTTGCGATCTATATCCTGATACATAAACATGATGGTGGTCCAACTCCCTCTGGTCAGGATAACCTTGTCGAGTTCCTTGGCCAACTGTTTTCCCGATTCATCTTCATAATTTATTGTAATATCATCTATTTTTTCAGCCATAATTTCCCCACAACTTATTTCGTGACAAACTCTTAGGATCATTTTTCTCCATGTTGACAAGCATATCTATACTGAGTTTTTTGGCAAGGCTTTCTG
>CAZPBZ010000064.1:0-6900 GCA_964584765.1 uncultured Thermodesulfobacteriaceae bacterium | reverse complement strand
ATATAATTGGTATATAGAATAAGTTGGTATATAGAATCTGCAAACTGAAATAATTAAGTAGAGTATTATACTCCTGAGGTGAGTAGAGATGAACATAATCAATTTCTGGAAATTTAACGAAAGTTAAGTAATAACCTCCTACAACACATAAAAATATTGTAAAAAGTAATATAGCGCTCCTGCACCCTTTGGATTTTATAAATCCTTCTGTCATGAATATTTTGGGGCAACAAAGTCCTTTACTAATATTCATTATATTCGTGTCCTTCTTGTGGATTGGTTTATTATGAATACTGCAAAGTTGCTGGGATGAATGTCAAATCCACAATTCATTTTCCTCATTCATTCCGCGATACTCAATCGAAGAACTTCTTTCTCTTATCGGAAAATTTTAAGGAATAGTTAAAAACAGGAACGAATTATTTAAAAGAGGGGAACATTTTCCCTTGTTGCTGAGAAATAGCTGTAAAAACAAATAATAAGAGCCTCTTACAAACTCATGGATTTCGTTCGAGGACAATGCGCAAGGAGGAAAAAACGCGGATGGAAATTCAGCAATTGAAATTAATGATGACGAAGTAAAGGGCTTAGTCCCCAGATCCTGAGGCCCTTATCTTTGAGCCCAATAACCAGCAATGTGAGCAGTTCAATAAAAAAGGGCTCAGGCGGCGATCTCAAAGGATCATTTTTTACAAGAATTATGTCACCAGGACCCACATGTGTCAGAATACGCTCAACTGAAGCATTAAAAAGGACTCCATCGCGCCACCTGAGCTTAATGGATGGATTGACCACTAAAAGACCCAGCTCTCTTGCCATTCTTACCAGTCGAAGGTCCTTCCATCCATGAGGCGGCATAAGAAAGCGGGCGTCCCTTCCCTGGATATCGCCCGCCAGTGTCAGGCAGGGCTTGAGCATGTGCCTTAATTCTATTTTATTTTGAAAAATAAGCGATCTGTAAATCTCTCCATGAATCCCTATCTCAAAGGACTGCAGGGAGCGCATGGCACTGGGATTACTCCTGGCTCTCTTCCCTTCTATGAAAAATGTGGCTGGAATCTCAAGCTCATGCAATCGTTTGCAAATGGGCTCTGTTAAAGGGTTTGGACTCCGGTCGAACACGAGACTTATTGCGGGTACATTTATGGAACCATGGGTTAATACCTTGCCCCACAAGGTAGCCTTAGGGCAAAAGATCTCATATGCGCCTGCTGCCAGAGCACCTGCCCCTCCTGCGAGAATAAAGCCCTTTAAAGCACTTTTGGAAAAAATCGCAGTCGATTTCAGCACTGTCTTAACCTCACTTATGACGCTCTAAAACAAACCATGCAAGGCCATGGAGCAAGTCCTTTGTCTCTAATGGAGTAAAAGTCCCTAAACTTTCACAGGCTAAGCCAACCAAGGCTTTTGCCCGACTACGTGTATAATCTAATCCCCCGGTATTGGACAGCAAATCCTTCACCCACACAAGTTCCTTCTCTGAGGGATTGCCACCCTTGAGCACCTGTAACAACCTCTCTTTTTCTCTGGAAGATGCCTTCTCAATGGCCACAACAAGGGGCAGTGTAATTTTCCCCTCCGCAAGGTCTGTCCCAATGGCCTTTCCCAACTCACTGGCATCTGCAGTATAATCAAGGATGTCGTCAATCATCTGAAATGCCTGGCCCAGATAGAGGCCATAGTCGCTGAGGGCCTGCACCTTGGATTTTCCAGCACCGGCAAGGAGGGCCCCGATTTTACATGATGCAGAAATCAGCGAGGCCGTCTTTCTGTTAATGATTTCCAAATAGGTCTCTTCATCAAAGCTTGGGGTCTTTGCCTGTAAAAGCTGTATAATCTCACCTTCAGACATCAGGGCAACTGTCTCTGCAACGGTTCTTGCTATGCGGGTGTCCCCGAACCGACTGGCAAGCTCAATGGCCCTGGCATAGAGGAAATCCCCAACCAGGACCGTGGCCTTATTCCCCCATATTTTATAGGCAGGAGACCTGCCGCGACGCATCACACCTCCATCTACTACGTCATCGTGGAGAAGACTGGCAGCATGAAGATACTCCGGGACTGCTGAAAGATCGAATACGGCATCATCGTCTCTTCCACATAATCTTGCCGCACATACGGTAAGTAATGGTCTTAGACGTTTTCCTCCTGCAAAAAGGATGTACTGGCTTACTTCGTTTACAAAGGGTATATGGGAAGCAAAATGCCTGTTTAACACCTGCTCAATTTTTTCAAAATCCGGTTTGAAGGAATCCAAAATGCCTTTGACCTTGGATCTGTGGTCAGATACCTTCTCATGAGATGCTTCCACCTATAAAAAACCCCCTTTCCTAATCTTGAATAAGGAAATAACATAGAAAGTAACAAAGGGCTATGCTCACGTAATGGCACAGAACCAGAACATAAAAGATAAAACGAAAAACATCACCCCTATGTTGCAACAATACAAGGGCATTAAATCCCAGTATCCTGACGCAATTTTATTTTTTCGCATGGGAGATTTTTACGAAATGTTCCTGGATGATGCCAAGATAGCCTCCCGGATCCTGGAAATCACACTTACATCCAGAAACAAGCACAAAGAGGAAAAAATCCCAATGTGTGGTGTCCCGGTACATGCAGCTGAGAACTATCTGACCAGGCTTGTGCAGTCCGGACACCGGGTAGCAATATGTGAGCAGGTAGAAGACCCCAAAAAGGCCAAAGGTTTAGTCAAAAGAGAAGTGATTCGGGTGATGACTCCCGGACTCATCACTACAGAAGGGAGCATAGGAGCCAAAACCAACAACTTCCTGATTTCTATAAATCCCGGAAGCACCAAAGACCCGTGGGGACTTTCCTGTCTTGATATCTCAACAGGAGAATTCGGGGTGACTGAACTTTTCAGGGAGGGAGAGGCCCTTACAGAACTCTTCCGTCTGGAGCCTGCGGAAGTCCTTTTGCCGGAGAGCCGGCAGGAAGGACAATTTGTTGTCCGGGTAAAACAGGCCATCCCGGGGACCTTTCTGAGCTTCAGGCCGGACGTATGGTGGCAGTATGACAGGGCTAAAGCAGGCCTTCAGAAGCATTTCAGGACCCTTTCCCTGGATGGTTTCGGGCTGGCAGGGCTTAGCTCCGGCATCGGGGCGGCAGGGGCGCTTTTAGCGTACGCTTCTGAGACCCAAAGGGGCGAGGCATCTCATATAAACCATCTAAAACCTTATCGCCTGAGCGATCACCTCATCATAGATGAGGCCACAAAACAGAACCTGGAGCTGCTGTCAAACTCTTTGGACCGTGGCCGCCAGGGTACTCTGCTGGACGTTCTGGACCTCACTATAACTCCAATGGGAGGGCGTCTTCTCAAGAAGTGGATCCTCTATCCCTCAAGAGATATTGCTGAAATACAAGGCAGGCTGTCTGCCGTGGAAATACTCAAAAAAAATCCTTCGGTTCGAGAGAATTTAAGAAAGGAGATGCGCCGGGTTTATGACATTGAGCGACTCGTGGCCAGGACAGTCCTTGGCACTGCGAATGGGAGAGACCTCCTGGCCCTCAAGCAATCTATTACTCAAATACCGGGGATAAAAAATTCTCTTGAGAGTCTTTTGCAAATTCCCTCTTTAGAAAAAGACAAAAAAGAGGATTTGACTGAAATTCACATGGCCCTGGATCCCTTACAGGACATAGCAGATATCATAAACCGTTCCATAAGAGATGACTGCCCAGTACTTCTCAGAGAGGGCAGACTCATCAGGGAGGGATTCAACAAAGAACTTGACGAACTTATTCATATCCAGAGAGATGGCAGGTCTTTTATAGCCGGGGTGGAAGCCAGAGAACGGGAGAGGACCGGCATCTCATCTCTCAAGGTCGGATTTAACAAAGTCTTTGGTTATTACCTTGAGATTTCAAAGGCCCGGGCCGGCACTGTCCCTGATGATTACATCAGGAAGCAGACCCTTGTGGCGGCAGAACGCTATATTACTCCGGAACTAAAGGAGATAGAATCAAAGATCCTCACTGCCAAGGACCAGAGGATGGCCCTTGAATTCGAGCTGTTCCTGGAGATCCGGCTTCAGGTAGCTGAAGCAGGAACTCGCTTACAGAAGACAGCTGCTGCGCTGGCAAGGATAGACTGCCTGTCTTCCCTCGCAGAGGCAGCTGAACGTTATAATTACATGAGGCCCAAGCTGGATTACGAAATGGGAATTTGCATCCGCCAAGGCAGACATCCAGTTATAGAATATACCCTGAAGGAAGGTTTTGTTCCAAACGACGTGGAGCTGAACCACCACAATTCTCAGCTCCTGATTATAACCGGGCCGAACATGGCTGGTAAATCCACGGTCCTCAGGCAGACCGCCCTTATTGTCATAATGGCTCAGATTGGAAGCTTTGTCCCGGCAAAGGAGGCACAGATAGGTGTGGTGGACCAGATATTCACACGGGTAGGTGCTACAGACTACTTGACCCGGGGCCAGAGTACGTTCATGGTGGAAATGAATGAGACAGCAAATATCCTGCATAACGCCACAAGTCGGAGCCTTGTAATTTTGGACGAGATAGGCCGGGGGACAAGCACCTACGATGGCCTTGCTATCGCATGGGCAGTGGCGGAAAATTTATTGTACAAAGACAAAAAGGGAGTAAAAACTCTCTTTGCCACCCATTATCATGAACTGACAGACCTGGCCAAAAAGCACGACAGGGTGCGCAACATGCATATCGCTGTTAAAGAGTGGGAGGATCAGATAGTCTTTTTGCGACGGCTGGTGGATGGGTTCACCAGTCGCAGTTACGGAATCCAGGTTGCTGCCCTGGCCGGTGTGCCTGAGTCAGTCATCAAAAAGGCCAAGGAGATCCTGAAAAGTATTGAAAAGAAGACCTCTAAGGACAAAAAGGAAATTCTTGCCGGTCTTGTAGGGAAAAGGAGGCCTAAGCAGCATCTTGCTCAGATGCCACTACCACTTGTAATCGATCAGGGCGCTGAGCTCAGAGAAAAGGTACTCTCCGCCGATATCAATAATATGACACCTCTTGAAGCCATTAATTACTTAGCAGAGCTCAAATCCATGGCAGAAAAAAGCAAAAAGACAACATGAAACCGCAAATGAACACAAAAGAGCGCGGATTCCTAAAACCATGAGCCTGTTATTATCTGAGCGTAACTGCGCCTGGCTACGGTTTTTTATATCCCTGTTTATCATTGTTTTCCTATCAGGGACATTTTTGCTAATTGCCCTGGACTCTGCCCACGCAAAGCCAAGCAGGGCTGAATACACCTATCGTCAGGCCAAATCTGAATACGATCGCCTTGCCGGGAATTCCCGGCTCCGCACTTACAGGACACCATGGGTCCGGGTAATTAAGAAGTTCAGGAAAGTCTATCTCACCTATCCCAATGACAAGAAGGTTGCCCCACAGGCCCTCTTCATGATGGCTCGTTGCTACAATGAATTATATGGATATTCAGGAGCCGGGAAGGACATCAGGGAGGCCATCGAGCGATATCAGGTCCTGGTAGAGAGATTCCCTGAAAGCCGCCTAACAGATGACGCCCTTTACGCCCTTGGTGACCTTTACAAGCGTACTGGAAATACCGAAAAGGCCCGAGAGGCCTGGGAAAAGATAGTAAAGGAATACCCTAAAAGTGACAGGACCGGAATTGCCATAAATAAGCTGAAAACCTTAGGTCCTAAGCAACTGGAGAAAACAAAATCTTTAAAGCAGACAACATATTATGAGAAGGAAAAAGGGTCCGCCGGCCTCTCCAGCCCGAGGATTGCTCCAGGTGCAAAACCTGTCACCGTGCAGGAGGTGAGGCACTGGTCCGCTTCAGACTACACCAGGGTAGTAATTGACACGGCAGGCCCTGTATCCTTTAAGAAAGGATATCTTCCTGCCAATAAGGCCAAGCATCTTCCGGAACGTGTTTATTTAGACCTTAAGCCGGCCTATATAGGGGAAAAATTCAAAGACAACATCTCTATACAGGACGGGCTACTCAAAGGAGTGAGAGTAGCCCAGTTCAACCGTAGTACAGTCCGCGTGGTACTTGACCTCAGGAAGACCCATAAGACCAAAATCTTTTATCTTGAGGACCCCTTCAGGGTGGTGGTGGACGCCTTTGGAGAGAATTACTTCCAGAGGCCTTCCTGTCCTCCTCAGTCCTCAAAAATATATAAAAAGACCAGGGGCAAATTAAAAGGTGATGACCTTTCTCTCACACAACAGTTAGGCCTCTGTGTAAAACGAGTGGTGATAGATGCCGGCCATGGCGGAAAGGACCCGGGGGCTATCGGGCCTACCGGCCTGAGGGAAAAAGACGTTGTGCTCAAGATTTCGAAAAAAGTGGCTTCACGACTTGAAAAAGACCTCGGCTGCCAGGTTATCCTGACCAGGAACGGAGATCGGTTTCTGCCACTTACACAAAGGACTGCCATTGCCAACGCCAAAAAGGCCGATCTCTTTGTGTCTATTCACGCAAATGCAGCTCCCAACAAGAGAGCCAGGGGAGTTGAGACCTACTTTTTAAACTTTGCCCTGGATAAAGAGGCCATGAGGGTGGCAGCCAGAGAAAATGCTACATCCACTAAAAGCATAGGGGATCTCAAGAACATCCTCAACGACATAATGAAAAACGCCAAGGTCGATGAGTCCTCACGCCTGGCAGGTTGTGTGCAGAGGGAAGTTGTAAAGAACCTCAGAAAAAAATATAGCAATGTAAAAAGCAAAGGAGTCAAACAGGCCCCATTCTTTGTACTGATAGGTGCAAGGATGCCTTCTATTCTTGTTGAAGTATCGTTTATCAGTAACAGGAAAGAGGAGGAGCGCCTCAAAAGTGACCGCTATCTGGACCGCATGGCCGAGGGCATTGTAAACGGAATTAAATCGTATGTCATTGATACTAAGATGGCC
>CAZPBZ010000063.1:0-6948 GCA_964584765.1 uncultured Thermodesulfobacteriaceae bacterium | reverse complement strand
ATGTTTCACATAGATATAGAAAAGCAAAGCGAACTTACACAGGAACAGATCTCTGAGCTACAGACCATGTGGAACAGATGTGCCACGCGCATTATCCTTTCCACTACCCTTGCAAAAAGCGGTCATCCGGGTGGCTCTCTTTCTTCCCTGCACACCATGCTTGTGCTTTACAGCATAATCAAACATCGTCCGGCAGAACCCCGCTGGCCGGACCGTGACCGCGTAGTCGTGAGCATCGGGCATATCTCTCCGTGCGTATACAGCGTACTCGCTGAATTTGGTTATTTCTCAGAGGAAGATTTCCTTGCCGAGTTTCGTCGTGCCGGTTCACCCTGTGCTGGCCATGTAGAACAAACCTTGCCGGGAATTGAGTGGAATACTGGAAATCTTGGCCAGGGACTTTCAGTAGGTACAGGCATATGTCTTGCCCAAAATCTCCTTGGTCGGCAGGGCAAAACAATCGTCATCATGGGCGACGGGGAACAGCAGAAGGGACAGATAGCTGAAGCCAGACGTTTTGCAACAAAATTCGGGCAAGGAAACCTGATCGGTATAGTCGACAGGAATCACCTCCAGATTGGAGGTTCCACTGAAGATGTCATGCCGGTCCATGTAAGGGATGAATATGCTGCCGCAGGCTGGAATGTATTGTATATACCGGACGGCCATGATTTCCAGACCATATTCCAGGCACTGAAAAGGGCATGGGTACATGACGGCCTTGCGCCCAGCCGTTCCACGGTTATGGTCATGCATACTGTCATGGGGAAAGGCATCTCTTTTATGGAAGACAAGGCAAAGTATCATGGGTCTCCGCTGCCGAAAGATGATGCCGAGGCGGCTTTGAGAGAACTGGGACAAGATCAGGACCTACTTGAGCTGTGGTCAAAAAACAGGGCTGAACACAAAATAAAGGGACCATGCAAAATACCAGAGGCAGACTTCCCATCTATTGACCCTGGAGAACCCATTGTTTACGGCGTTGAGACCAAAACAGACTGCCGCTCTGCATACGGCGCAGCATTAAAGGATCTGGCTCAAAGGAACAATGTTCAGGATTCTGTCCCAAAGATCGTAGGATTTAGCTGTGATCTGGAAGGATCAGTAAAAATGCAGGGGTTTCACAATGTTTCCCCCACCGCCTTCATAGAGACAGGCATACAAGAGCACCACACAGCTACCTGCGCCGGAGCAGTGAGCAGAGAGGGATTAGCCACTTTCTTCAGCACCTTTGGGGTCTTTACCGCGGCAGAGACTTACAACCAGAACCGTTTAAATGACCTCAATGAAACCCACCTCAAAATTGTGTCTACTCACGTAGGACTGGACGTGGGAGAAGATGGCCCGACCCATCAGAGTCTCGACTATGTGGGACTTTTCAATAACCTCTTTGGCTTCTCCATATTCATGCCGGCAGATCCAAATCAAACTGACAGGATAATCCGTTATGTGGCCACCAATCCGGGCAATGTCTTTGTGGGTATGGGAAGGTCCAAGTTATCAATTATTACCACAGAGGATGGGAAACCGTTTTTCGATGCAGACTATGTGTTTCGGCCCGGGCGGGCAGACTGGTTAAGAAAGGGGGATAAAGCCACTTTTCTTACCTATGGCTCAGCCACATCCCATGTTCTCGAAGCATGGTCAATTCTTGACTCAGAGGGCGTGTCAACAGGTGTGCTCAACATGGCCTCTCTCAAGCCCATAGACAAAAAATCAATACTTGAGGCAGCTAAGAAAGGGCCCCTCATAACGGTTGAAGACCATATAGCCCGCACAGGTCTGGGGGCCGCAGTGGCGCAGGAACTTGTAGCGGCAGGCGCACTCCAGCAACTCCTCACTCTGGGAGTGACACACTATGGTTCTTCAGGCAAGCCGGATGAACTGTATCGCGTTCAGGGCCTTGATGCCGAAAGCCTTGCCAAAAAGATGAGAGACCTCTTAAGTTAGCCGCCTGCGGCGGGACTTTTCTGATCTGTCTCAGTGGACCCGGATCAAAACTATTGCTATCATAGCTTGTTGAAAGGGCCTCGACTAGTCTCTCTCTCCCCACTCATCGAGAACCGCTACAACTTCACAGCAATCTATGTATTCATGACCACTGGCATAGCCGGTGGCTTGCATATAGAAAATCCTTAACATATTAAATGATCTGGTCGATAAAGGCATTAGGGCTTTAAATTCAGGAGTCTCAGTTGAGAGTTTATGCGTCTTTGATACAGAAAATAGCCTTTGGGGGAAGTTTAAGCCATGGCTGATTTAGTGCTGACCGCCTCAGTCCTGGAAGAAACCAAAACACAGATAGAGAATGCCCTTATTAAGGCAGGCGTTAATACTGCTCTCCTGATTGACGAAGCAGGCAATGTTGTGGCTGCTTGCGGGCATAAAACCTGCGATCTTGACACGACTTCTCTTGCTGCGCTGGCAGCAGCCAACTTTGGTGCCACTTCACAGATTGCAAAGCTGATAGGAGAAGACGACTTTGCACTCATGTTTCACAAAGGGAAAAAAGATAGCATACACTTTGCACGAATAAGTACTGATTTAATTCTGGTAACAATATTTGGAGAAAATGTCTCTCTGGGCTTGATCAGGTTAAGAATAGCACAATTGGCAAAAAATATAGAAAAGGTATTTGGCAAAAAATAATTAAATATGGCGCTAATAAATCTCAGCAAAAGGGAAATATACTGCAAGATAGTCTACTACGGTCCCGGACGATGCGGGAAGACTACTAATTTGTTATACATATATAATGCCATAAGTAATCAAGCCAGGGGCAAAATGATCACTATTGAGACAAAAGGAGAAAAGACGCTTTTTTTTGACCTTCTTCCTTTATATTTGGGGAAAATAAATGGCTTTGATATAAGAATCCAGCTTTACACCGTACCCGGTCAGACAATTTATAAAGCAACCAGGAAACTGGTTCTTAAGGGTGTGGATGGTCTGGTCTTTGTTGCCGACTATCTTAAGATACGTCGTGAAAAAAACATGGAAAGCCTCCAAGATCTGCACCGCAATCTCCTTGAACACAATTTAACTCTGGAAGAAATTCCGATTATTCTTCAATTCAACAAATGTGATCTAGTGCCGACACCCATACCCACACTGACTAAAGAAGAGCTTGAAACAGATCTGAACAGAGAACTTAAGACTAAAATTTTTGAAACAGCAGCCACCAAAGGTATAGGAGTCTTTGAAACCCTGAAGGAAATAAGCAAAAGGACCGTCCACCATGTGGCAACAAAGCATCTTTTAACAAGTTATTAAGGAAATACTCTCAGGCAGGTTGTTGAAATAAAAATACTCAAGGAGAACAACCATGGATCAGACACAAAAAATCCCTGATCCGGAAAATTTCACTAAAAACATAGAAAGTACTATTGACGAACTATTTAGTGCATCACGACAAATAGAAATAGATCCTTTAACTGGTGAAGTAAAGGATTTATCGCAAGACAAAACAGATCAGAGGCTGCTTTTTCAGGTTGTAGGTCAGGGAGAAAAGCATTCTGAAGAAATCAAGCTCTCAGATACCATAGAGATGGAAGCTCCTGCTGAACAGATAGAAATTACCACTGACGAAAAGATATTGGAATTAGATTCAGGACTGGATATGGAGCTTGAAAAGAAAGAGACTGAGGCTGTCAATCTGGAACAACAGTTCAGCCAGCTCAATCAACTGTTGTTGACCATGGAGTGGGAGGTCACCCAGACACAAGTAGTATCAGCAAAAAACCTGGTAGAGACAATCCAGGAAAATCCAAAGATAGAGGCAGACAAAAATCTCCAAGAACTGCTCAATCTTATGATAAGGGCCCTTGAAGGGATGGCGGACCGTCCTGAAAAAATGCCCACTTCCGGGCCCGAAGCTCTGCAGAAAGGTCTTGATACTTTAAAAAAAGTTGTTTGGAACGAGGAGCAGGACCCAAAGGCTAAAGAGGAACTGTTGATATCCGCCAAGAAGGAGCTTGAATCAGCTATAGACATGGAAGTGTCTGAGGTTGCCCACGAAATGTCCGAGGAGGCGGTTTCAGAACGCCTTGTTGAGGATGTTAATGATCTTGAGCCGGATTTTCCTGAACACCCGGTGCTCGTAGATGCAGTCAAATCCCACATCAAAATCCTTGATGACTGTATAAGTTACATTTTACCAGTTGAAAAGCTCCTTGCCCGGACTCTGGGGATGGAAAAGCTACATCATTTTCAGCAAAATATTAAAAACAGGCTTGAAGAACAAAAGAAAATATTGGAAAAGGCATTAACCGGCGATTACGATCCATCTGACAAATGAATAATCTCAATTCAACTTCGGACAATTTAATTAAAACCAGGTTGGCAGAAGCCGATCTTTACTGTAGTCAAGGTCTTAATGAAGAAGCTCGTCTTATTTGTTTAGAGCTTCTGAAACTGACAGGTGATAAGTCCCATCCCTTCCATACTGAAATAGAATCCCGCCTGAAAAAAATTCAGGTTGATGGCATGGGAACAGTCCCATCAGGGGAAATGGATTCCACCACCAGCCCTGAAGATCTCAAACCTGAAGACCTTAAAGAATATCGGGATAATAAATTCAACAGTTGTATGGGCCTGATGGATGCGGGCTTTCATTCAGAGGCCATAGAGGAACTTAAAACCTTACTTGAAGCAGGATACAGGCCGGGAATAATTCGAGCGAAAATTGGAGAATCGTATCTGCGGCTGGATATGCCCTTTGAGGCCCTTGAACATTTACAGGAAGCGCTCAAGGACACGCAACTGTCCAAGGATAAACGGCTGGACGTACTATATCAACTGGCACTTACCCATGAACGAACCAGCGCGGTGCCCAAGGCCATTGAGGCCCTGGAACAAATCATCCGCCTTGATCCAGCCTTTAGAAACGCCAAACAGAGGCTTAATGAACTTTCCCAAACAGCTCAGAAATATGGCCGGTTCTATTATCTGATTCGTAACCAGTTCCTCTCTGAAGAACAACTCAATAAGACCAAAGAGCTGGCCAAACAGGAAAAGAAATCCATAGAAAGTATCCTGCTAAACCAGTTTGGCATAGACAAGACAGAGCTTGGCCGCTCCCTCAGCGAATACTATCGATGCCTCTTTGTGGAATTTGACGAACTGGAAGTAGGAACCGTACCATCTTGCGTGCGCGGCATCAAAGAACATTTTTTCAGGACCAACTCCTGTGCTCCGATTCGCGAAAAATCAGGGACCCTTATAGTTGCACTGGATAACCCCCATGACTTATCAAAGATAGACAATATAAGAAGGGTCCTTAAGGCCAAAAACTTTCAATTTGCAGTTTCCCTAAAAGAAGATATTAACAGATTCATAGACTATTTCTATGGGAAATATTCCATAGGTGGATCTGATGATGACGTGTTTGGGCAACTGGAAGTTGTTGATAAGGATACTGAATTAGAGGAAGAGGATAATGGCTTAGCATCAGATGCTGATAGCGTAGTAGTACAGATAACCAATAAAACCATAGAGGATGCCTATCGGCGCCGGGCCTCTGATATTCACATTGAATCCATGACAGGCAAACGGGGAGCCCTGGTCCGTTTCAGGATTGATGGCGATTGCATGCCTTATCAGACCATTCCATATAACTACAAGCGGGCCATAATATCCAGAATCAAGATCATGTCCAACCTTGACATTGCCGAAAAACGCCTGCCTCAAGACGGAAAAATAAAATTCAGGACTCGCTCCGGCGGGCACCTGGAATTACGTGTAGCCACACTTCCCACAACCGAAGGCAACGAAGATGTCGTACTCAGGTTACTGCCCTCTTCCAATGCCATGCCGATTGATCGCATAGGGCTCCTTGACCGCAATCTGGAACAGCTAAAACAGCTTTTGCAATTGCCTTATGGGCTGATATTGGCAGTTGGTCCTACCGGATCAGGAAAAACAACTACCCTGCACGCTGCACTTGGCTATATAAATCGGCCTGAGAAAAAAATCTGGACAGCGGAAGATCCTGTAGAAATCATGCAGGATGGATTGCGTCAGGTGCAGGTGAAACCCCATATTGGCCTGACTTTTGCCCGGGTCCTCAGGGCCTTTTTAAGGGCAGACCCGGATGTGATAATGGTGGGCGAAACTCGAGATGAAGAAACTGCCAAAACAGCAATAGAGGCCTCCCTGACGGGACACCTGGTCTTTTCAACCCTCCATACCAATTCCGCCCCTGAGACAATTACAAGGCTTTTAGGAATGGGAATGGACCCCTTCAGCTTTGCTGACGCCCTCTTGGGCGTCTTGGCACAAAGGCTTGTAAAAACACTTTGTCCCAAGTGTCGCGAGGCCTATCAGCCTGATGACAACGAGAAAAAACATATTTTAAACGAGTACGGGTTTCATCCAACTCAACCCCTAAAGCTATCAGATTTAAATGAAATAACACTTTATCGGCCAAAGGGCTGCCAACATTGCAACAAGATCGGCTACAGAGGCAGGCTTGCAATTCACGAACTACTGGTGTCGGATGACGGTCTCAAGAAGTTTATACAGGAGAAACGTCCCGTGGGAGATATACGGGATTATGCCATGAAGCAGGGAATGTTTACCCTGAAACAAGACGGTATACAAAAGGTCTTAAGGGGAGATACAGATATGAAACAGGTTAAGGCAGCCTGCATCAGATAAGGCAGGCGTTCAGAGGTTACATTGAAAGATGAACGTCAATGTTTGATGTTTATTAGTACATCCGGTGCAAAAATAACTTAGCGCTTATGGGGTTCAAGGGTTTACCAAAAATTGCTCATATAAAAATTGGAAGTCACATTAAAGGGCATCTGGCCAAAGGACTGTATAAAGGCCCACGGGGAGTTAGCTGGCTTTTATATACTATTACTTCTTCTACTGTAAAAGGCTCAATTACAATCTTATCCTTTAAAAATACCTCAAGAAGCCGTGAAAGCTTGCGGGGAGAACGGA
>CAZPBZ010000062.1:0-7099 GCA_964584765.1 uncultured Thermodesulfobacteriaceae bacterium | reverse complement strand
GACTTGCTCCAACTTATTACTATCTGCCATTATATGGGGCAGGTTATCATCCAGGTCCAATTCTATCATTATATCACGTACCTTGAACTGTTGCCCCAATATCCCAAAGATATTTCTGATAGGCGCATTCACATCAAGCTCTGTTGTCTTGACACTGATCCTTGAAAAGTCCCGCATATGATTGATGATTGCCGCTGCCCTGTCTACCTGACCAACAATTTGTTCAGTCACAGTTCTTAATTCTTCATCCTTAATCTTTTTGCCCTTGTCGATCATCTTTGACAAAAACGTAGCGCCTATTCTAATAACACTTAACGGTTGATTTAACTCGTGGGCTATGCCTGATGCCATCTCACCCAAGGTGGACATCTTACTGGCCTGGATTAACTGGGTCCTTTGTTCTAATTTTTTTATCTCTTTTTCAGAAATATCCAGTTTAGAGACCATATGCTTGAAGGAATCCGCCAACTGGACCATCTCGTCACCCACATGGGTTTTATATACTTTGCATTCACGACACTCGTCCAGTTTTTCCGGAAAGCTCCCCGATGGCTGGCCAAAACAGAGTGTTCCGTCCATGTACCAGCACATTGTCGTAGTATTTCCATACGCAGGGCAGTCGGTTTTCGTGCATTTTTCTATCTCCCAGCATTTGACCTGTCTGCCAAAATCAAACCCTGTTTTCCCGCGACCGATTTCATCAGCTAATTGCGCAAGTTTGGAGAGAGGCCGGGTAACAAATTTGGATAAGAAAATGAATAAAAAAACACCCACGATCCCAAGGGAGGCCAAGCCCCAGACAATCTCTCTGTTCCTGACTTCTGCTACTCGCTTCTCTACAGGGCCCCAGCTAATTCCTACGGTTAGGACCCCCAATATTTCATTTCCATTTCCATGGCATTTATGACAGGTTTCCTCATTCGGGATAGGCATGGCATGGAGAAATATCTTTTCTTCCCCCTGCACCTCCAGGTCCTTCACCATGAAACCGGTGTCTAATGCCTCTTCGGTGGCCTTTGAATCGTCAAGCTTTTTAACATTGGCTGGTAATCCACTGTATTTGATGGTGCCTGTAAGATCGCAAAGATTTACAACTTTCACGTCCTGCAATTTATACAAGCTTTCCAGGATGGCCTGCACGGCCTCCATGTCTCCGTCGAGCATAGGGTACTCAATACTTCTCATTACCGTGTCACTAATATCATATGCCCGCTCCTCCTGCTTTCCAAGGTGAAATTTTATTCGCGTCACCATGTCATAGTAAGTAAGGAGGCCTATTACTACGATTAAGATTACGCTCATACCCATTATCATCTTGTCTCTTACGCTGGATATGTAAAGCGTTGACCATAATCTGTCCAAAAGAGGTATCATTTTACCTATCCCTCAATTCCCTATACTCTCACTTATGATGGCATGTAGTGCAGCGACTCAATATCCCGGATGTTTGTGCCCGCTGTGACAGCCTGTACATATATTCTTTGGAATGCTCAACGTCTTCTGATGTTCCAGCCTGGTCGGGGCCTTGAGATGCAAGCTGGCCGGACCATGGCAAGCTTCACACTGTTTATTGACCATTTGCGGGGTTTTTTCTACACTCATAAATCCTCCCTGTTTCCCAAAGCCGGTAGTATGGCAAGGCAGACATTTTAGGTCATGATCTTTTTTTCTCATCTGTATAACCCGAAAATTTCTTGAGTATTTCCAGGTAAGATAGCTGTCCACATGTCCTGGATGGCATTCTTTGCACTTGTCCATTCCAACATAAAATGCCTTCTCTTTTTCAGCCTGAAGATACGGTGTGCTAAAAACAAAGAGGCAGAAAGCAAGAAGCCCAGTAGTCATGGTGACAAATAGTTTTTTTACTCTCATCTTCAAGCCCCTTTAACAAGAATCCACATCGAAGATCTGAAAATAAATAATATTTTATCATACCGTGCGAGGCATGATGGGTAAACTTGCGTTCAGCATCTCCATACCAAAAACCTTACTATAGCAATGCTTTTGAGTTAATAAAAGGGGTTTTGTCCTACCAAAGAAGGCTATTTTCATTCATTGTTGCCTATAGGTGTTTTTCAGTTATCTGAAGGTGCCTAAGAATAATCCTCAGGCACCTTTGCTGGCAGTCGAACTAACACCGTCGTCCCTTTCCCGACCTCTGACTCTACGAAGATATCGCCGTCATGGTCGTGAATGATCTTTTGCGTGATCAGAAGGCCAAGGCCTATGCCACGCCCTGCTTTTGTAGTAAAAAACCTCCGAAAGAGATGCGCCTTTACCTCATCTGTCATCCCACATCCGTTGTCAGTAACTTCAATAAGAATTGTCTCGCCGGAGTCGGCAGCCGTTTCTGCCTTGGCCTTAACTGTGACTTCCCATTTCTTTGACGTATCTGCATCATAGATGCATGCGTCAATGGCGTTTGAGACCAGGTGCTCTATCATCCGATGTATGCCGCTCCGTTCAATGTAGACGTCGGTGAGGTTTGAGGCCAGGACCTTATTCAGCTTGATCTGGTTGCTATCAGCATGCTTCTTGAAGGTTCTCACAACCTCGGAGACAATGTCATGGAGTCTGCATGACGTTCGTTGAGGTTCTGTCTGTCTCGCATACCTTAATAGATCCAGGATGAGATCCGAGACCTTCTCCAGGTTGCGCTGGAACATGGACCAGCCTTCCTCTATCATATTGGGTTTTTCTTTGGCCATGCCTGTGTGGACCATGTACATGCCGCCACCCAGGCCGGTGGAGATATTCCTTATACAATGGGCCAAGCCGGCCACAGTCTCCCCCACAGAGGCAAGGCGCTCAGCTTTTATCATTTCGTCCTGGGCCTTTTTGAGGTCCTCTTTATACTGTTCTGCCTTGAGCTCCAGGTTCTCGGTATAATCCTGCAATTGTTCGCTCATGGCTATTTTTTTCCATGCCCTTTCGATTGAAACCATCAGGACTTCATCCCGGAGCGGCTTAGTTACGAAATCAGAGGCCCCATACTTGAGTGCGCCGACGGCTGTGTCCATGTCACCGTGGCCGGTGATAACAATGACTTCCACCTGGTCGTCGATTTTTTTGATCCTTTTTAGTACCTCTATACCGTCAATTCCAGGCATCTTGATGTCGGTCAAGACGAGCTTGGGGCGTTGTTTCTCAAAAATTTCCAGGGCCTTTTCGCCATTTTCGGCAGTCAGCACCTCATACCCTTCACTGGATAGGGAAAGACCCAGCATCTCCAGGATGGGGCGTTCGTCGTCAACAATCAACACCTTCTTCATTCTGGTTTCCTCTCTTCTTTATAGGCCGGAAAGCGAACCCTGAATGTGGTACCGACGTCCAGGGTCGATTCCACGTCAATACCGCCCTTAAAATCTCTTACGAGGCCATAGGTAATGGACAGCCCCAAGCCGGTCCCCTTTCCCACTTCTTTTGTCGTAAAAAAGGGCTCAAACATCTTTTCCTGGACTCGTTCCGGGATGCCCTTACCCGTGTCAGAGACCTCAGCCACGACCAAATCTCCTTCCAGATAAGTGGTAACGGTGATCTCCTTGATATCCTCCGGCCCTCTTTCTTTCATCGCATCCCTGGCATTGGTCACCAGGTTCAGAAAGATCTGCTCCAGCCGGTTCCTGTCGGCCATAATCTTGGGTATGGCTTTGTCCAGGTCCAGATTAACCTCTACTCTCTGCAGTCTGAGCTGCTCACCCATGATCGTAAACACATCTCTGATAGGTTCGTTAAGGTCAACAGTATAAACCTTGAAATTGCCCTTTCGGCCAAACTCCCGCAAATGATTGATGATATTCGTGGCCCTTTCCACTTGCTCACTTATGTTACGGCTCACTGACAATAGCTGTTCGTCTGAAATCTCCTGCCCGCGCCGTATCATCTTGGCAACAAAATCAGCCCCCATCCGCATCACATTCAAAGGCTGATTGAGCTCATGGGCCATACTGGTCGCCATCTCACCAAGGGTCGCCATCTTGCTGGCCTGAACCAGTTGGGCCTGCCGTTCAAGGCCGAGAGTAATATCCACAGTCCTGACAATCAGGGACAGACCAGGTGATCCACGCTGTCTTTCCCGGAATTTCCCGACCCGGGCATGAAAATCAATGTAGAAATCATCGCTGTCTTTCCTCCTGGCCCGTAGCTTGGGTACAAATACGTAATTACCCTCTTTGGCAAGACGGCCAAGCTCTTTCATGAGCCGCTGAGCGTCTTCCTTATCTAATAGATCGAAAAGGGACATTCCCAGAAACTCTTCCCGGTCATATTCATACACCTTGGTGGCGGCCTTGTTCAAGTCCAGGATCTTGGCTGAATCCATTTCGACCATAAACAGGCAGTTTGGGTCGTAGTTGAACAGGACGCGATATTTTTCTTCCGAGGTCTTCAATCCTTTTTCGATCTGTTTTTTTTCTTTTATCTCGCGCCGCATTTGTTCATTTACTATCATTAATTCGGCAGTGCGCTCTTTGACACGTTGCTCCAGCTCATTGCGAGCCTTTTTCAGCACCTCCTGTGATTGCTTGCGCACGGTGATATCTCTTAAAGTGTGGATACTACCCGCCGGATTCCCATTCCGATCCAAATAGATAGCTGTGTTTATACTGACGTCAATAATATTTCCTTCTTTGGTATATCGACGGCTTTCTATAGCAGAAAGACTCTCTCCTGCCAGCACCTTATCAATCATCATTTGGATCTCAGGCCAGTTCTCATCCGGGATATAATGTAATTTCTTCCCCTCAAGCTCGTCTGATATCCACCCGAAAATCCGCGTGAATGCCGAATTTATATAAGTAACCTTGCCCTCCATATCATAGACAACAACAGGGTCGGGAGACGCGTCCAGCACCGTGCGATATCTCTCTTCGCTCTCCCTGAGCGCCTCCTCCACCCGTTCCTTCTCGGCAAGTCTTTCTTCTTCAATCTCAAAGACATCCCAGAAGACCCGGGCGGCGACGTGGTCCATCAGTCGGATGTGCTCTGGCTTGTTGTGGGAAATTTCATTGGCCACATCATCACGGCCGGTCAGCTCGAGGATCATGTTGAGATCTTTGAGCCTGTATAGATCACGGTAATCCATTGTCGTATAAATACCGTTTTCCTGGGCATAGCGATAACCCGGAGCCTCTGGATTGATATCTGCGACCGCTATGATTTCCATGTGAAGCTGACGGAGCGTTTCAGCAAATATCATATCCATAATCGCCTTGCACCCGGTACTACCACCCACAATTGCGACCTTAAATCTTTTATGCTCTTCCATCATTCACTCTCTCTGAAGCTGACTGCATTTCTTTTGGCAGTGAAATTTGGAACTTGAAACCTGAAATTGGGAAAAAACAAAAAGATGTAGATGCATTACCTAATTTCGAATTTCCAGTTTCGACATCGGTATTAATTTCGATAATACAAGCTTTTTCGAAAAAAGTGTACCCTGGTAAATGAAGGATGCCAATAATCTTATACTATATTTCAGCAATTATGTCTTTGTTAAATTGGAACAAAACGAGCCGGGGAAACAAAAAACTTCACTTGTTGCCATTTTGTCTTTCAAGGCGCGGCATTCTGTGCTATGTATTCATTTAGGTGAAGAGATAGGCTTGCCTAAGGGCTTTCTCAATAATTATAGGAGTGAGGAAGGAAATGGCCAAAAAGATACTTATCGTGGACGATGAGCCTGATATTATTACCTTTATCAGTGCAGTTCTTGAAGAGAACGGTTATTCAAGCATAAGTGCCAGTAATGGGATTGATGGGCTTGAACTCTTGCGCAAAGAGAAGCCTGATCTGGTTCTGCTCGACCTGATGATGCCCAAAAAAAGTGGCATTGCCATGTTTCAAGAGTTAAGATCGGATCCGGACATGAGCGATACTCCAGTGATCATACAGACCGGCGTCTCTGAGGTGACCGGGGTCGATTTCAAGAACTTCATGTTCAAACAACCGCTTAGTGATGAGAAAAAATTTGTCAAGAGCACGGGATTGACAAAATATACTATTCCAGACGGCTATATTGAAAAACCAATTGATCCTGTCGAGTTGATTGAAGCAGTTAAGAAAGCCTTAAAAGAAACATAGCCATGAAGTGCCCTGTAGATCCAATCCTTGCGTGAATTCCCCTGCTTCTATTCAAATCTAAAATGGGCTTCTTGAACAATGGATAGAGACGATCCTGAAAGGTCGTCTCAATCCATATTGATTTATTGGTTAGTGATCTTCTACCTCTTCCTCCCAGCCAGTTATCATGGTTATGATATGAGCCCAGAAGGTATGGCCCAGGGTAGCCAGATACATGTGGACAAAGAGGAAGGCAGCAAAACAGCAGGCTACCAGAAAATGTAGCCCTATTACTATTTTTACCCCGCCTAATAACACCATCCATTTCTGCGTAATCAGCAGAAGCAGCAGGCCGGACAACAGGACGATCGGTACAAGAGTCAGCATGATCATCAGATACGCCCCTTTCTGCATGGGGTTGAACTTGTTGTCAGGTGTGGAGTGGTGAGGGTTCGGTTTACCTCGGAAGTAGTTAAAGCCATAGAACAGCATCTGTCTTATGATACCTGTCTTCAGGTCGTTAAGGGTGGGGACATAGAGCTTTATCAGGCTCTTATCAATAAACACGTAATATGAAAACCATAACAACCAATCGAGGCACACGAAGATTCCGGTAAAATCATGAACCAGTACCGCTGCTCTATAGCTGCCGAAGAGATTAATATACTCAGGAAACCTGATCTGAGCCCCTGTAATGCATAGAGTTGTTATTCCAATGGCATGTATCCAATGCCATATCCTCACTGTAAGAGGGTTGAGGTAGATCATTTTTGGCTTTTCCATGATCAATGTTTCCTCCTATTTTTCTGAGTCAGAATTCTGAAAGTGCCGTGGAGGCAAGCCGCACCTAAACCACCGGCTATGATTAGCAGGCCCAAAATGCTGAGAATATCGTTTCTGGTGGAGCCCACCATGTAGAAGTTAGGAGTAGCAAAAAGACAGTCGAGCACTGCTCCTTCTTCAACAGCGACCCTGCTGTATGTGCCATCTTGATTAGGGAAGGCTACGTAACAAGTCTGCATGGCTTTGGGCCCGGCAG
>CAZPBZ010000061.1:0-7168 GCA_964584765.1 uncultured Thermodesulfobacteriaceae bacterium | reverse complement strand
TCGCGAGAGACCCCAAGGAGATCTTCCTTCGACTTGTTGCTATAGGTAATTACTCCCCTTTCAAACCATCCGGAACTGCCTGGAATTCTGGTCACCCGTTGGCTTACCAGACCACCTGTACAGGACTCCGCAAGGGAAAGAACACCACCTTTTTCCAGCAGAAGTTTACCCACTATTTCCTCGAGAGTTTCATCATTGACGGCAACTACATGTTTGTCTAACAGTTGTTTTATGGTGTTACATGCCATATGAAAAACTTCAGTAACTTTTTCCGGATTCAGGCCCTTTACAGTGACAGTTACATTAACTTCGGGGAAATTGGGATAATAACCAATGCTCAAGCCATCCCGGCTGGACTCCAGCTTTTCAAAAAGGGCGTTTATCTCTGTCTCTGATAGGCCAAAAACCTTGAAGGTCTGCTGCCTTATATTTATTTTTTTGGAAATAAACTTGCTAAGCCTGGGGATAACCCGCTGAACCATGTGATCTTCCAACTCCCCAGGCACTCCCGGCAGAAAAAAAAGGGGGGTATCCTGATGGACCAGGAGATATCCTGCAGCACGACCTTGGGGATTCAGAACATCAGCACCTTCAGGTAACCAGGCCAACTTTTCCCGCAAAAAAACAGGATTGACAGACCGCTGTTTCGCCATCCTGATCTTCTCTATAATCA
Organism: uncultured Thermodesulfobacteriaceae bacterium; assembly: GCA_964584765.1. Lineage (GTDB taxonomy): Bacteria > Desulfobacterota > Dissulfuribacteria > Dissulfuribacterales > UBA3076 > UBA3076. The sequence continues at coordinate 6,495 of CAZPBZ010000061.1, read as the reverse complement.
TCTCATTCAAGACTAAGGGACGCCCTAAGGCCTTGGCTGTCACCTCGTTTGTTATATCATCAGTAGTCGGACCAAGCCCGCCGGTGATGATAACGTATTCTGATCTCTTTATTGCTGCCAGCAGACATTCTTCAATATCATCGGGATCGTCACCAATGGATGTGATCCGGGTCACCTGGCAACCAGCAGCAAAAAGCTTATTAGCTGCAAAGTTGGCAGTGGTATTTAATACCTTGCCGGATACAAGTTCATCTCCTATAGCTATAATTTCACCATGCATGACTAATTACCTTGAAAGTCCAAGAATTTCCATATAATCCCACAGTCTCCATGCCAAATTTGCCATAACACCGGCTGCAACATCATCAAGCACAATACCCCATCCTCCGGGGAAAGATTTATCTATATATTTTATTGGAAAAGGCTTCCAGATGTCAAAAAAACGAAAAAACATAAAAGCAACTATAATCAAAGAAGGTTTAATGGGGGCGCCAGCAAGCGCCACTGCCATGCCGACCACTTCATCTATCACTATTTGAGATGGATCTTTATTTCCCAGTAAAAGCTCTGCCCTGCCTGAAATCCATACAGATATCAGGATAACAAATCCAAGAGAACATATTCCCAGGAAAATTGGAAGATGACTGAAGAGCCAGTGGAGAGGAATGCCCAGAAGGCTCCCGAATGTACCCGGGGCAAAGGGGATCAACCCCAGAGATAGTCCGCTTGCCAGAAATAGGACTAATCTATCTTTGAAATTCAAAGTCTTGGGAGCCACTTGCAGGAGCCAAAATTAAGGATGAGCGCCTGAATCTTTAGGCACGACAGATCCTTCTTCATCTATGAAATCTTCAACTGATATCCGGCTCACAGCCTGATAAACCGCACCTAAGGGGACATTGAACCGGCGTGCTACTTCTTTGCAGGCCTCGTACTCAGGAGAAATTGTGGACCGCCCATCCGGCCTTGTGATCAATTTGGCTCGCACATTACCCCAGTTGGTTGGAACCATGCCATTCCTTCTAGGTAAAATATACCTCAGACACCTGTTCAGGCGTATCCCTGAAGTAGTGGATTCCTCAAAAAGCATCTTACTGAGGCTATGTTCATGACCAGGTGTGGTCAAGACTGTAATCTCAACACCTGGACGATTCTTTTTCATATGTATTGGACACATTACAACGTCCAGGGCACCTACACCAAACAGGCGTTCCATCAGATACTCAAACCACTCAGGGTTCATATCATCAATATAACTCCTTAGCTCCACAACAACTGATTCCTTTTCCGATGACCGGTCTTCACCCAGCCAGATACGAAGGAGATTGGCCCATTGTGGAATATCCCTTGAACCTGCCCCATATCCGATTTTTTCCACTTTCATTTCTGGAAAGGTCCTGAAATGATCTGCCAGCACCTTTATCAGGGCACCACCGGTTGGTGTAACAAGCTCCCACTCTCCATCCACCCCATAAATCGGTACATTTTTTAACAACTCAGCAGTGGCAGGGGCAGGCAAAGGCAGTCTGCCGTGTTCGCAATCTATCCATCCCCTGGCTACAGGAATGGGTGAGCAACAAATCTTTCCAACAGAAAAATAGTTTAAGCCGCTAATGGTCCCCACAATGTCTACTAATGTATCTACAGCCCCAATTTCATGGAAGTGGACCTCTTCTAATAAGCAGCCATGCACCTTGGCCTCAACCTGGGCAATGAGATTAAATACCTTCAGGGAAAGCCGAATTATCCCGGGTTGCAGATCAGATCTTTCAAGAATTGCCTCCACATCTCGCAAATTCCTGAATGTATGGGGCCCGGACCCGGAGACCTTGACTTGAATGCCCTTTACGTCTTTCCTTTTAACTTCCTGGACCTCAACTGCTATATCCTTAAGACCTAACTTCTCCGGAAGGGACATTAATTGTTCCTCAGGCCATCCCGCATCAATCAGGGCCCCTAAAAACATATCTCCGCTGATCCCGGAAAAACAATCAAGGAAGGCCTGCCGCATTACGTCATTCCTTAAGGCTATGTGTCTCCACCCACTGATAGATTCTCTCCCGGTAGTACAAGCTGGGCACCAATACCAGGAGGGTCAAAAACAAAATACTTATAAAGCCCTCTATATTTTTATCATATGTATTGGCCCCTTGTAATGTCAGAACCAGTGTTCCGGGCATACGGCCCAGCATGACTATAACCAGAAAAGCCAACCATGGCATCCGGCTCAGTCCCAGAAGATAACAAAGAAAATCCTTTGGAAATCCAGGAAACAAGAACAATATATAGAAGATGAAAAGCCCCTGGTGCTCGACAAGATGCTCAAACCTGCCGTATAAACGGGAACGGATAAGCCATAATCTTACCAAGCGCCTAAACTGACGAGATAGAAAAAAGGCAATTACAGATCCCAGGGTAAGACCAACAGTGGAATAAAAAAACCCTGCCCACTTCCCAAATAGAAAACCCCCGATAAAACCCGTTGCCTCGCCGGGAACAGGAGATATCACAACCTGAAGGGCCTGCAGTGAAATAAAGGCAAAAGGCGCCAAATGACCCATAGAGAGAATGTGTGCCCGTACAGACTCTCTATGTTCAAATGCCTGCAACAGACCATGCCAGAGAGACCATAGCTCATACCTCCAGGTCCAGCAAAGCCAGAAGATAAGAATCAAAATAAGTATAGCAAACCCCCAGACTCTGTGACTTAAAAGCTGTGATTTGCCTATATTCACGTTTCCTTCCGAAACCTTTGAATAATTGTATCTCTACGCCAGTTCCAGTCGTCTTTGCAGGGATAGTCTATGGTGAAGTGCCCTCCCCTGCTCTCCTTTCGCTGACTGGCTGCAATAATGATGAGCTCCGCAACCTGTGCGAGGTTCCTCAGTTCTATAAAATCCCGGGTGAGGATATATTCCCAGTAGTGCTGCCTGATTTCTTCAAGAATCGGTGAAAGGCGCTGTCTGGCCAGTTTAAGTCTTTTTGTGCTGCGGACAATGCCGACATAATTCCACATCAGACGTCGAATTACATCCCAATTGTAAGAGATAAGAACCGCCTCTTTTAAATCCACAGCTCCTCTGGTTTCCCATGGAGGCACTTGGGGAAATGTTTTTCCCTTCAAACCAGGGAATATCTCACTGATCTTTAGAAAAGCCTGGTGAGCCATGGCAAGGGCTTCAAGAAGGGAGTTTGACGCAAGCCGATTGGCACCATGCAGACCAGTACATGCAGTTTCTCCCAAAGCGAAAAGGCCTTTAAGGTCTGTCTCTCCGTGGTTGTCAGTAATCACCCCTCCACACATATAGTGGGCCGCCGGCACAACCGGTATCGGCTCCTTTGTAATATCGATCCCAAAGCCCAGACAGGTCTCATGGATATTTGGGAAACGCTCCCGGATGAAATCAACAGAACGGTGGCTAATATCCAGATATACACAATCCTTTCCACTATTCTTTAATTCAGTATCTATGGCCCTGGCGACTATATCTCTTCCGGCAAGTTCCTTCAGCTCGGGATCATATTTCTCCATGAAGGGCCTGTATTCAGGGTCCAGCAGCCTGGCGCCCTCTCCCCTGAGCGCTTCTGATATAAGAAAATTTTTGGCCTTTGGATGATAGAGACACGTGGGATGGAACTGCACGAATTCCAGATTGGCAATCCTGGCTCCGGCACGGTACGCTACAGCTATACCATCACCTGTGGCCACATCAGGATTGCTGGTATACAGGTAAACCTTGCCGCACCCGCCCGTGGCGAGCACTGTTATAGGGGCCAGGAAAGTGTGGATCTTACCTGTTGCTACTTCCAGCAGATAAGCCCCCAGACAACGTTCCTTCTCCATGCTGCCGGGCGAATATGCCTTGATCATGCTTTCGGTTATGAGGTCAACTGCAATATAGTCTTCAAAGACCTCAACAGAAGGCAATCTGTCGACACTATCCATCAAGACCCTCTGCACGGACCGCCCGGTAAAATCCCCAACGTGCACTATGCGGCGGCGAGAGTGTTCACCTTCCCTTCCCAGATCCAGCACATCCGGATTGTGCGGTTCCCTGTTGAATTCCAATCCAAGGTCTTCTAACTCCCTTATACGGTCCTGGCCCTGGCTGACTATCATTTTGACAATATCTTCGTGACACAGACCGTCTCCTGCGCGCTGCGTATCTTGTTGTTGCAGGTCAAAGCTGTCATCAGCACCAAAGACACAGGCTATGCCGCCCTGAGCCAAGTTTGTAGCCGTGTTGGATTCGGTCTTTTTCGTGACCACGGTTACCTGCCCCAGCGGGGCGAGTTTTATTGCGAGACTCAGCCCGGCTATCCCGCTCCCTATGATAAGAAAATCGGTTTTGAACTGCATATAGATAGATCCTTTAATTTTCTGAGCCGAGGGAATCTCTTATAGGTCCGAATACCGCTGAAAAACGTTTTCCAAATTCAGGAAGAAGGGCCAACATGATCTCCCGCATTGAGGGGTCAGCGGCCCTTGACGTCCTGAGACGCATAATATGCATCCATTCCTCAAGGGCAGCATGGACCATGATCTCGGTCTTACAGGAATTGGGCAGCACAGTACGGGCAGCCTGGGGAGAGCTTGTCTTAAGGAGTTTAAGATAAATTCCCTCTGCTTGTGACATTGCATCTAACCATAACCTGTATTCATCAGATCCCTCCTTGAAAAAACAAGGCCGGATAAACACTACCTCGCCTCCAAAGCGGGCTTCACCATATCTGCAATAACGCTGGGATTCCTGGAGGTATGAAGCAACTCTATGGCGCACCAGTTCATGGGAAACTGCGCGGTTAATTATTAGATGAACCAGAAGTGTCCGGTGTCTGATAAGTTGTTCCAAAGGCAGGTTTTCAATTTCCTCCGGAGGCAGCACACGAACAACAATACCATCTTGCGGTACCCAGCCAAACCGTGGAACCAGATCCTCAAACAAAACAGGATGGAACTCTGTAAGTTTTTTCAATACAGCCTTCACAACCTTCAGATCACGGTGATGCCGGGCAAGGTCCCTAAAGACCCTTGGATTCCCAGACAGGAGGTACTGCTTGCGTTCCAGCTTATCCACCTGGCAGAACCTTGGTATCCTCTCAAACCACTTGTGCATGGTGAACTCGCTGTCCACCTCTATCTCCAGCACGACCTGGGCCATCTCAAGCACTGATTCATGACCCCGTTTTATTATTCCTTTGATAAAAGGCTTGGCCGACTCCGGAGATATCCGGTCTTCACTCTTGTAACAGACCCGTCCACAGCGCTCGATCTGCTCAAGCAGCCTTCCATGAACAAAATATTCGTCCAATACACTAAAGGAAGGATCTGTGACTTTCATGGGAATACTCTCACAAGCCGCGAATCACCAATCACTAAATCAGCAAATCAATCCTCTGCCTTATAAAAAGCAGCAAACGCCCTATAGGTCATAAACAGGTCAGTCTTATGTGCAACCTCAAAGGGCGAGTGTATATTGAGCAAAGGAGGTCCTGCGTCGACAATATCCAGGCCGCGCTGGGCGAGATACTTGGCCACAGTACCGCCTCCGCCTTCGTCCACCTTTCCCAGCTCTCCGGCCTGCCAGACTACTTTGGCATCGTTCCAAGCGCGCCTCAACCAGTTAACATATTCAGCATGAGCATCATTTGCTGAATACTTCCCTCCTGAGCCGGTATATTTCGTCAGGCAAACCCCGTGTCCGATCAGTGCATCATTACGTTCTTCATGGACTTCTTTATAATCAGGGTCTATCCCTGCTGTAACATCTGCTGAAATGGCCTTGGACGCAATAAGCATTCGTACGAGGCTATCCGCCTCGATTTGAAGCCCTCCGTTCCGCATGAGATCATACAACACCATCTCAAGAAAACTGGACTTGGCCCCTGTATTTCCATCACTACCTATTTCTTCCTTGTCAAGGAACAGGGCGACTGAGGTAACTTGAGGGACCTCAAGTTCAAGGATGGCGTAAAGGGAGGCATATGCACAGGATCTATCATCCTGCCCATAGCCACCTACAAAGGCCCTGTCCAGGCCCACATCCCTTGAAGCACCTGCAGGGACAATTTCCAGCTCTGCACTTATTAGATCCTCTTCCACCAGGCCGTATCTTTCGTTCAGAATCCTTAAGATACATAATTTCACGCCATCCTTCAGGTCTTCAGGGCCTAAGAGAGGAAACCCTCCAATCAACACATTAAGCTTCTCTGCCGGTATGGCCTCTGAAATCTTCTTCTTGCCCTGCACCTTACGGGCAAGATGTGGCAAAAGATCATTTATTGTAAGCACAGGATCATGAGGATCCTCACCAAACTCGACAGGAATTGCACTCCCGTCTCCTTTCAGTGCCAGCCCATGGATAGCCAGGGGGCGGGCTACCCAGTGAAACTTCTTAATCCCTCCGTAATAATGAGTCTTCAAAAAGGCCATTTCCAGCTCTTCATAGATGGGATTCTGTTTCAGGTCCAAACGGGGTGCGTCTATGTGTGAAG
>CAZPBZ010000060.1:0-7168 GCA_964584765.1 uncultured Thermodesulfobacteriaceae bacterium | reverse complement strand
TTACAGCTGCTATTGCTGCACAAAATTGCCGCCCGGCCTTTCTTCATGTAAACTACGGCCAGCTTACTGAAGAGCGAGAGCTTCGGGCCTTTGATGCAATAGCTGATCACTATGGAGTTAAGGACCGCTTGAAGGTCGATATGTCCTATCTTAAGTCCATAGGTGGTTCCGCCCTTACAGACCCGGCAATACCAGTACCGGAAGAGTCCCTTGGGAAATCAGGAGTCCCTGTAACATATGTCCCTTTCAGAAACACCCATATGCTGGCCGTGGCAGTCTCCTGGGCAGAGGTGCTCGGAGCTAGATACATATACATAGGGGCCACAGAAGTGGATAGCTCCGGCTACCCGGACTGCAGGAAATCCTACTTCGATGCCTACCAATTGCTCATAAATGAGGGGACGCTGCCTGAAACGGAGATTGAAATCATAACTCCATTAATCGATTATAATAAGGGGATGGTGGTAAAAGAGGGTCTGGCTCTGAAGGCCCCTCTACACCTCACTTGGTCATGTTATCAAAATCAAGATGTAGCATGTGGGAAATGCGATTCCTGCCTTCTGCGAATCAGGGGCTTTGCCGCAGCAGGAGTGCAGGATCCGATACGATATATTGATGTAACCGTTTAAAGGTTCAGATGAACCCCCACGAAGTCTTTTCCTGTAAACTTTGCGGCCACTGTTGCCATGGAGAGAGCACTGTCTCCCTTTCTCAGGCGGAACAGAAGGCCATAGCTTCCTTTTTGGATCTTGATTTGGCTGACTTTCTCCGGGAATTTTGCGTGAAGAAAGGTAACAGGATAGAAATGAAAATTGTTGACGGCCATTGTATCTTTTATGGCGATGATGGGTTCTGCAAGGTCCACGAGGTCAAGCCCTTTCAATGCAGGAGATGGCCTCTTCACCCGAGCATAATAGGAGATCAGAAGGCTTGGGATGCCATAAAGGCCGACTGCCCTGGATTTGATGAAGACGCATGCTACGAGGATGTCTGTGAGCTTGTCAGGAGAGTAAATAATGGATATTGAAAGGCTCAAACAACAGGCTTTTGTATGCTGCCCCTTTGATTTACTTGTAAATAAGCACCTTCCCAGCCTCCTGAAAAAACACATTAACCCTGAAATAGGATTAAACGGTGAGATCCTGGACCAATTTCAACGACCCAAATTTAAAAAAGTAGCAAAAATTCTTAAAAAAGAGGGCCTGATTTGTACTATCCATGCGCCCTATTCAGACCTTTCTTTGGGGGCGATAGATCCAAAAGTCCGCAGGATCTCTGTAGAGAGGATAAAAAAAGCATTGGATCTTGCATCTCTGTTTGAAGCAAGGTCTGTAGTATGCCATACCGGCTTTGACCATAGGCACTACTTTAATTTAGAAGATCATTGGATAAAAAACGCCCTAGAATCTATAACTATTCTTTTAGAGTATGTATCTCCGTTAAATATCCCCCTGATGCTCGAAAATGTGTATGAGTTAGACACAGAGATACATAAAGAGATCTTCCGCAGAATCAAATCGCCGCTTCTCGGATTCTGCCTGGACTTAGGCCACCAGAATGTGTTTTCAAAAACCAGCTTGGACAGATGGCTGAAAGATCTGGGAGACCGACTGGGTCAGCTTCACCTCCACGACAACATGGGAGTGCATGACGATCACCTCGCTATTGGAGAAGGAATTCTTGATTTTGATAGCCTTTTCTCGTGGCTTTACGCTCAGGGGAAAACTCCTATCCTGACCCTTGAACCCCATGGAGAAGCGGCTGTAATACCTGCCTTGGAGGGACTTGCCGGATTGCTTGATACCTATCCGATAATACCGGATTATGCATGACAAATTCTCGATCAACTCTCATCTGATTACATTGCAGAAAGACAGGATTCTGCGAACATTCCCCCATCACTTTTTCATACTACCCCTCCGATAAACCTTGCGGTAATCCCTCTGCCGAGTTATATATCCCCCACTTTTTTGACTAACGGATGTATTTAAAAGAGAGGATTTTGAAAATGTCTAAGATATGTGGAATATGTGGTAAACGCCCAACCGTTGGTTGCAACGTAAGTCACGCAAATAATCATACTCACAGACGCTGGCTGCCCAATCTGCAAAGGGTCAGGGCAGTTGTAAACGGACAAACAAAGCACATCCGTGTCTGCACCCGTTGTATTCGCTCCGGCAGAATAATAAAGCCCTCATAATTAGATCGAATTAGCCAAGTGAAATGCGCTCTACCAGCTTTACACCCTCAAGTCTCCTTATGCTGGAGAGGATTTTTCTCAGTTGTGCCCGGTCTTTCACATCCACAACAAAGTCAAGAACAGCAACATAATCCAGAGTCGTAGTAACCTTTGCCTCCAGGATATTTGCTTCTCCGGCACTTATTGCATTACTGACTGCTGCCAACATGCCCTTTTGGTCGACTGTGCTGACTCGAATCTTGGCAGGGTAAGTAGCTTTATCAACATCGGCCCATGTAACCTCTATACGCCTGTCTGGATCTAAATTCCGTATATTGGAGCAATTTTCTCTGTGAACCGTAACTCCTCTTCCCCTTGTTATGTAGCCTACAACCTCGTCTCCCGGTATCGGCGTGCAGCACCTGCCCAGATGCATCAAGATATCATCAAGACCATGAATTAAGATGCCTTGCTGCCCTGCCTTTTCGGTAAATTTCTTTACCCTTGATTTTTTCTCCTCCGGTTCCTGTTCTTCAGGCTCACCTGCCCGCAGCTTTCTAATTATCTGGGAAGGGGCGACTTTGCCATATCCGGCTGCGATCAGCATATCCTCAGGGGTCTTGAAAGACAGCGCCTTGGCTACTTCAGCACCTTTGGTTTTCATAAAATCGTTGAAGTCCAACCGGTGCCTCTTGAATTCCCTAACACAAAGGTCCCTTCCTAATGCAAGGCTCTTTTCCCTTTCTTCGGTCTTAATCCACTGACGAATTTTGGCCAGGGCACGGCTGGTCTTGGCAAGTTTAAGCCAATCCCTATTGGGAAAGTGCTTACTGGATGTAATTATCTCTACCGTTTCCCCATTATGGAATTGATATTTCAAAGGCACGATTCGGCCATTTACCTTGGCCCCTGCGCAATGGCTACCTACCTCGGTATGGATCGCATAAGCAAAATCTATTGGGGTGGCCCCCCGGGGGAACTCCTTGACCTCTCCTTTTGGAGTAAACACATATACTTCATTGGGGAAGAGATCCATCTTCACTGACTCAATGAATTCCCTTGGATCATCCAGTTCCTTTTGCCACTCCATGAGCTGAAAAAGCCAGTCGAATTGGTGTGCCTTTTCCTTGCTGAGTATCCTTCCCTCTTTATACAGCCAGTGTGCGGCAATTCCTTCATTCGCCACCATGTCCATCTCCCCGGTGCGGATTTGGATCTCCATTCTCTCTCCATGGGGACCGACAACAGTTGTGTGGAGGGACTGATACATTTTGGCCTTTGGAAGACTGATGTAGTCTTTGAAACGTCCGGGAATCGGCTTCCAGAGCGAGTGGACGATACCAAGGGCCTCATAGCACTCCTTAGCGCCTTTCATAATGATCCTAAAGGCGATCAGATCATAGACCTCTTCAAGGGGTACTTTTCTTGTGCGCATCTTCCGGAATATACTATAGAGGTGTTTGGGTCTTCCAAGGACTTCGCATGAAAGACCGAAATCAGCCATCTTTTTTGCTATGAGGTCTTTTACTTCATCCACGTAAGCCCTTCTCTTACCCAAGTGGGCCTCCACTTCCTTGTGAAGCCCTTGGTATTCTTCAGGGTAGATATATAGAAAGGCCAGATCCTCGAGTTCGCTTTTGATCCAGCCAATCCCAAGGCGACCTGCCAGAGGGGCATAGATATCCAGAGTCTCTCTGGCGATTTTGACCCTTTTGTTATCCTTTTGATATTCCAGGGTACGCATGTTATGGAGCCTGTCAGCAAGCTTCAACAGCAAGACCCGGATGTCCTTCGACATGGCAAGGATCATCTTGCGGGTGTTTTCTGCCTGTTTTTGGATCTGGCTCTCGAACCGGATTCTGCTGAGCTTTGTAACCCCATCCACGATCTGGGCCACATCTTTGCCGAACATCTCCTCCAGTTCTTCCAAAGAAGCGAGGGTGTCCTCTACCGTATCATGCAGGAGACCGGCAGCTATACTGGCCAGGTCCAGATGTAATTGTGTCAGAATATAGGCCGTTGCCAGGAGATGCGAGAGATAGGGTTCGCCAGAAAGCCTTGTCTGCCCAGCATGGACCTTGGCGGAGTATATGTAGGCCTTTTCTACCAGACTGGTGTCTGTATCCGGGAGGTAGGAATGTATCCCGTCAAGTATGTCATTGAGACGAATCACCGGAGTGTTTCAACGGCCCTTTCAACGGCTTCGTTCTTTTTTACTGAGATAGTCTTGCCTGTGGCGCGATTTTTGATTTCCACTTCGTCTTTTTCTTTAAGTCGCTTGCCCACAACAATTCTTAACGGAATCCCCAGCAAGTCCGCATCTTTGAATTTTACACCTGGACGCTCCTTGCGGTCATCGAGCAGGACATCTACACCTTGGGCCATCAATCCATTGTAGAGATCTTCAGCGGTCTCTGACATCACAGTATCTTTGACGTTAAGCAGGGAGATTATTACCTCAAATGGAGCAACCGGTATTGGAAAGATAATACCATTTTCATCGTGATTCTGTTCTATGGCCGCTGCTACTGTTCGTCCCACACCGATACCGTAACACCCCATGACGGCGAGCTGTTTCTTTCCGTCGGCGTCCAGGAATGTAGCACCCAGGGCCTCACTGTACTTGGTCCCAAGCTTGAAAATGTGCCCAACCTCTATGCCGCGTCTAAGTTCTATCTTCCCTTTACACCTGGGACAGGGATCTCCTTCAGTAATGACCCTGATATCGGCAAATTCCGGCATGGAAACGTCTCTGTTCCAGTTTACCCCGGTAAAGTGGGCAGCAGGTTCATTTGCGCCTGTTACGAAATTCTTGAGTGTGGAAACGTCTTGATCCGCCACGACCTTCAAGTCCTCGGAAAGGCCTACCGGCCCTGCAAACCCGACAGGCGCTCCGGTAACACTTCGGACCGTGGCTTCGTCGGCAAAATTAAGATCTTCCACTCCCAAAAGGCGCTTAAGTTTCACGTCGTTCAGCTCATGGTCGCCCCTTATGAGAGCCACAACAGGTCTATCATCAGCAATCACTATGAGGGTTTTGACCAGACGATCGGCAGATACCCCCAGGAACTCCGTCACTTCCTCTACTGAGCGTTTTCCAGGGGTATTAATCTTCTTACACTCAACAAAGGATTCGTTGGTGATTTCGTGATTTGGTGACTGAATGACTGGGGCAAGTTCAACATTGGCTGCATAATCACAGGATGTGCAACAGGCTATCTGGTCTTCTCCCGTATCTGCCATGACCATGAATTCATGGGAGGCATGTCCTCCGATGCTGCCCGTGTCTGCCTCAACAGGCCTGAAGTCAAGGCCGCAGCGCTCAAATATTCGGCAATAGGCCTTGTACATAACCTGATAGGTCTTCTCAAGGGCATCATCATCCACGTCAAAGCTGTAGGCGTCCTTCATCAGGAACTCTCTGCATCGCATGAGACCGAAGCGAGGCCGGATCTCATCTCGAAATTTTGTCTGGATCTGGTACAGATTCAGCGGAAGGTCCCGATAGGATCTGACTTCCTTTCGCACAATATCTGTGATTACCTCTTCATGAGTAGGTCCGAGGCAGCTGGCCCTGCCGTGCCTGTCCTCAAAACGCAGGAGTTCCTTTCCGTAACGCTCCCACCTGCCGCTTTCCTGCCAGAGCTCTGACGGTTGAACAATGGGCAGGAGCACTTCCTGGGCACCGGCACGGTCCATCTCTTCCCTGATTATCTTTTCTACCTTGCGAAGGGATCTCAGGCCAAGGGGCAGATATGAATAGAGGCCGGAGGCCAGTTTTCTGATCATGCCGGCCCTTAGCAACAATTTATGGGATACGACCTCTGCCTCTGCAGGAACCTCTTTTAAGGTAGGCAAAAAAAACTTCGAATATCTCATTATCCTCTGCCTTTCTTTCCTCTATCTTCGACCTTTTGCCTTTCGATTTCCACCAACCGCTCTACCTCTGTCCAAAACGTCTCCAGGAGTTCCTGCTCAGGCACCTTTTTCAAAAGGCGATCTCCTTTGAAAATAAGACCTACACCCTTTCCGCCGGCAAGGCCAATATCCGCTTCTCTGGCCTCTCCAGGGCCGTTTACTATGCATCCCATTACAGCCAGCTTTAATGGATACGGAATCCGTTGCGCCCTGCGCTCTATCTCAGAAGCCAGAGAGAAGAGGTCTATCTCACATCGACCACATGTGGGACATGAAATTATTTCTGGACCCCGCTGCCTTATTTTAAGTGCTCGAAGGATCTCGTATGCGACCTGGACTTCTTCTACCGGATCCCTGGTCAGCGAAACCCTCATAGTATCACCTATACCATCCATGATAAGGACCGCAAGGGCGACACTGCTCTTGACTGTTCCGGGGATAAGCCCTCCTGCTTCAGTTACACCAAGATGCAGAGGAAAGTCCGTCTCCCGAGACAACTGACGGTAAGCATCCACTGTATTAAGGATGTCTGAAGATTTTATGGAGATCTTGATAGACTCGCAGCCCATATCAACTACAAGGCCGATATTTCTGAGAGCGCTTTCCACTAAGGCTTCAGGTATAGGACCACCGAACTTTTTTCTGATGTCCTTTTCAAGGGAACCCGCATTGACCCCCACCCTCATGGGTACTCCGTATTCTTTGACCTTTTCTACTACTCGCGCCAGCTTTCTCCAGCCCCCGATGTTTCCGGGATTTATCCTTATGCAGTCGGCACCAGCTTCGATCGAGACCACAGCCAGGCGCCAGTCAAAGTGTATATCTGCAATAATGGGGATGGAAATTAATTTTTTAATTTCTGAAATCGCCTGAGCGGAAGCAGTATCAGGCACTGCCACCCTTATAATTTCACACCCGACCTCCTGCAAACGGTGAATTTGTGCAACCGTGCCAGGAACATCTCTTGTATCTGTGTTGGTCATAGACTGAACCACAATGGGGTAATCGCCTCCAATGGCCACATCCCCAACATAAATGACACGGGTAGTTCTGCGTGCTCGGACTATATTG
>CAZPBZ010000059.1:3715-7215 GCA_964584765.1 uncultured Thermodesulfobacteriaceae bacterium | reverse complement strand
TGGTAGCCTAAGCCGGCATTATGGATGGTAATCAGGGCACTACTGCTCCTGAAATAGTGCCGGAAGCCCTCAATCTCCATCATCATGGCCGGGAGCACACTTGTATGACCATCCTGACAATGAAACACATCCGGCCTGGTACCTGTAAAAATTGCATAATCCAGTGCGGCCTTCTGAAGCAGGATATTCATGGCAAAATAGTCCAGGTGACCCTCTCCTTTTTTATGACCAGGATCAAGGCTCTCTTCTTCCCCAGTGTATGTATATACCCCCAGCTTTTCACTAAAGCGGCTTGCCTCCACAAGTATTATATCAACACCCTTCAGCTTCTGGTGCCAAAAGCCTACACTTTCCCTACGTTCTTCATGTGCGTAGTTTGCGTCTACATCGAATTGTGGGCCAAGGGTCTTAAAACTCAACGCTTCAGGCTTTACAAAGCCGTAACGAGGCATGATGACTGAGACCTCATAGCCGGCACGCGCCAGTGACTCCGCAAGATCTCGGCTCACATCCTTAACTCCACCTGCACCAGCTACCCCTCTGTACTCACGGGTCACCATCCAGATGGATTTAACGTCCTTCAGGTCTTTAAAATTCTGCAATGCCTTCATGAAGACCCCTTGTCTCTTTGTATAATACACGACACCAGCCTTTTCCCACCAAAACACAGATTGCTCGTCGCGTCGCCTAAAATTGTTACTTTGTAGCGGGTAAATGAGAACAACCACACAGCCCTTGTCAAGGAAAGTCCGTGAATTTATGTTGATGCTTGGCTTTTTTGTCAATATAGTCGTTCGTATATATTAATTGGTAACTTCAAGTATAATATTGCCGAAGGATTCGATTCGGAGACAAATGAGAAAGCCTGTTAAAAACATCCTGGACACAATTGGTAATACTCCGCTTATCCCTATTCGCCGTCTCGATCCCGGCAAGGGGGAAGTCACTATACTGGCAAAGATGGAAAGCTTTAATCCAGGAGGCTCTATTAAAGATCGTATAGCTCTTTCCATGATTGAAGGGGCAGAAGAACGGGGAGAGCTCACAAAGGACAAGATAATCCTTGAGGCAAGCAGCGGTAATACAGGCATTGGTCTTGCGATGGTATCGGCTGTAAAGGGTTATCGCTGTCTTATCGCCATGAGCGAGGCAGCCAGTATCGAGCGTCGTCAAATCATGCGGGCCTACGGTGCTGAGATCCTCCTGACTCCTGCCCGCCTGGGGACTGATGGTGCCATAGAGGCTGTATACAAGCTGGCACTTGAAAACCCCGACCGCTACTTCTGCACAGACCAGTACAACAACCCTGACAATTCTCTGGCGCACTATCATGGTACTGCCCCGGAGATCTGGGAGCAGACCGGAGGCAAGGTAGATGTAGTAGTCGCCGCCATGGGAACCACCGGCACGCTGATGGGAGTTACGCAACGCTTTCGAGAGCTCAATCCAAAGGTCCGGATAGTCGGAGTGGAGCCCTATTTTGGTCACGGCATTCAGGGACTCAAGAATATGAAGGAATCCTACCGGCCCGGGATCTTTGACAAACGCCTGCCGGATGACATTGTCAATGTTCACGAAGATGAGGCCTTTGAGCTGACCAAAAGGCTTGCGCGCGAGGAAGGGCTTTTTGTCGGGATGAGTTCAGGGGCTGCTATGGCTGTAGCACTTTCAGAGGCTGCGAAACTGGAACAGGGCCTTGTGGTCGTGATTTTTCCCGATGGAGGCGACCGTTACCTGAGCACAGATATTTTTTCAGTTCCACAGGTTGAGCAGGCAGATCAGGCCAAAGCCCTGCAACTCATTAACACACTTACCCGGAGAAAGGAGATCTTTGAGCCCTTAAACCCGGGAAAGGCAGGGATTTACTCCTGCGGACCCACGGTCCATGAATTCGCCCACATGGGACTCTGCAGAAGGCTGGTGGTTGCTGATCTTTTGAAACGCATACTTGAATACCAGGGTTATGAGGTCACACACGTGATGAATATCACCGACCTGGATGACAAGACGATCCAGGCCGCCCTATCCCAAGGGATAAGTCTCAAGGAGCTCACAGACCGTTATACCCAGGCATTTATGGAGGACGTATCATCCCTGAATATCAGGCCTGCCGCCTGCTATCCCAGGGCAAGCGCCCATGTTGAGACAATGATTCAACTGACCGAGCGACTCATAGATGCTGGCTATGCATACGTCAAACACGGTTCTGTATATTTTGACATCTCAAAACTACCATCATATGGAAGGCTTTCCAGGGTGGATCTTTCCGGCATTGACATTGGAAGGACAGTGGATCTTGACGACTACGAGAAGGACAGCCCTGTTGACTTCACCCTCTTCAAGCGTGTGACCCTGGATGAGCTCAAAAGGGGAATAGGGTTTGAGACAAAATGGGGGCAGGTCAGGCCGGGCTGGCACATAGAGTGTGCTGCCATGTCAATGCGCTATCTGGGAGAATTTTTCGATATCCATACAAGCGGCTGCGACCTCATTTTCCCCCATCATGAAAACGAGATTGCCATTGCAATGGCCCTTACAAACCGGCCACTTGCCCGGACCTGGATTCACAGCGAGCTTATTCTGGTTGACGGAAAGAAGATGTCGCGCTCAGCAGGCAATGTTGTCACCCTTCAGAATTTAAATAAAAAGGGCTTTACCGGAAGGCAGGTGAGATTTTTCCTGCTCAGAACACACTATAGAAAGCCCATTCATTTCTCTTACGACCATCTGGAAGAATCAGCAAAGGCATTGAAGCGGTTTGACTACTTTGTCTCTGAGATCCAGGCCCTTACTATTGGTAAAGACCCTGCCGGAGAACCGGGACCGGATATTAAAAAGGCCTTGGAGGCCATGAAAAACGACTTTAACCATGCTGTTAATGATGACCTTAACATTTCAAAGGCCCTGGGAACGATTTTCAGATTGATCAGGCATGTGAACTCGCTCATTTCCGTCCAAAAGCTTTCACCCATGGATGCCAAAAATGTCATGGATGCCCTGCAGGATGTGGACAAGGTCCTTGGGTGCCTGGATATTTCTATCCCTGATCCTGAGCTGTTAAGAAAAATCCAGGATATAGTCTCCCAGAGGGAGGAAGCCAGGACCTCAAGGGACTGGGACAGGGCAGATGATATCCGGCAGCAACTCCTCGATCTTGGAGTGGAGGTAATGGACACCCCGGACGGGATTCGCTGGAGATGGATTAAAAAGGTTTAGGCTAAGGAAAAAATATGCGCACTTTTTTAGACTGCATTCCCTGTTTCATGATCCAGGCCTTGAGAACCGGGCGTTTGGTGGGCCTTTCCGACGAGAAAATCCTGAGATTGCTGATAGATCTGGGGGAAAAGATCAAAAATATTAAGCTGGATGATCCGCCACCCAAGACAGCAGTAATGGTATACGATCTTATAAACAGCTATACAGGCGAAACGGACCCTTTTAAAACAGTGAAAAAACAAGGGACTGAGAAGGCGCTTGCCCTTTATCCTCAGTTGAAAAAG
>CAZPBZ010000059.1:0-3615 GCA_964584765.1 uncultured Thermodesulfobacteriaceae bacterium | reverse complement strand
CTGATAGAGACTCTGGCACATACGGTCACTTATGTGGTCAGAGAAAAGCCGATTATTAACGATGCTACCAGAGAAGACGCCCTGGCAGCAGGCCTTGACAAAACAGCAACCATCATTTCATCCGGATGTGCTGCCCCTGGTACTGTTTTGGACCAATGCACTCCGGAATTCCGTGAGCTGTTCAAAAAAGCCCCTGTCATCATCAGTAAAGGTCAGGGGAATTACGAGACCCTGTCGGAATCGGATGCCCCTATCTTTTTCTTCCTGAAGGCTAAATGTGATGTGGTGGCAAGGCACCTTGGAGTAAAAAAAGGTGATCTGGTCCTTGCTTCCGGCCATCTAAACTAACCAAGCAATCTTGAGCACGCAACACACGCCCAACCATGATGGAAAGGCCGCCCATCTTGCCCGGTCGGCAGGATCGGTGAGTATTGCCGTATTTTTTTCCCGCATATTAGGCCTTGTGAGGGAGCAGGTGCTTGCAGGCCTCTTTGGTGCAGGTACTGCAATGGATGCCTTTGTTGTAGCCTTCCGGATACCCAATCTTTTAAGAGACCTTTTTGCAGAGGGCGCACTCAGCGCAGCATTTGTTACAGTCTTTACCGAATACGATCAAAAACGCTCAAGAGAAGAGACCTGGCGCCTTGTAAACAACGTCCTGGCAGTACTTACTGTAGTGGTTTCCCTGACCGTGATTCTCGGCATGATCTTTTCCAACGAACTGGTAATGCTGCTCGCCCCGGATTTTGCCAAAGTCGCCGGCAAGGCGGAACTTACCCAGCGGCTGACAATCATAATGTTTCCCTTCTTGCTTTTGGTTTCCCTTTCATCCGTCCTTATGGGGATATTGAACACAAGGGGTTATTTCTTTATCCCGTCCCTTGCATCCAGTTGCTTCAACATGACATCCATAGTTGTCGGCGTAGGACTTGCCCTGCTGTTTCCATTGTGGGGACAACCAGCAATACTGGGGATGGCTATAGCTACGCTGCTGGGCGGTTTGTCCCAAATGGGAATACAAGTGCCTGTCATTCTGCGCCAGGGGTTCAGAATAAAGCCCGTAATGGATCTGGCGGATCCTGGGATGAAACGCATAGCCCGGTTGATAGTACCTGCGATAATAGGCCTTTCCGCAACCCAGATTAACATCTTTATAAATACAAACTTCGCCTCTCGTTGCGCAGAAGGTAGTGTTGCCTGGCTGAATTATGCATTCCGGCTCGTACAATTCCCCATCGGGCTCTTTGGCGTAGCTATTTCAATAGCAACACTTCCTGTCGTGGCGAGGCTGGCAACCAAGGGAGACAACAAAGTACTGGGTGATACACTGGTTTCGTCTCTTACCCTGGCCTTTGCCCTTACAATTCCATCTGCCGTGGGGCTCTGGGTCCTGGCAGAACCCATAGTAGGACTTATCTTCGAACACGGCCGATTTACTCAATCAGACACTTTCATGACAGCCCAGGCCTTGAGGTTTTATTCCATCGGCCTTCTGGCCTATGCAGCAGTGAAGATAGTAGTGCCGGTATTCTATGCCGTTAATGACACCCGATGGCCGGTAATAGGAAGCTTTTTAGCAGTAGCGGTTAATATATGCATCGTACTTGCCACATTGGACAAATTGCAGCACAGGGCCATAGCGCTTTCCACATCGGTCACCATGATACTCAACTTCATGCTCCTGGCCACAGTGCTTTACAGAAAAATAGACGGATATCCTGCAGGCAGGCTTTTCATGTCCCTGGTAAAAATCTTCTTGGCCTCGGGCATAATGGGCCTGTTGGTGTGGTGGGTCCAGATTCACATTACAGGCATCCCGGGGATCTGGCTTTCAACTGTCAAGGTATTTGCATCAATGTCATTGGGCATTGTTTCATACGGGATATTGGCTTATGTCTTGAAACTGACCGAATTCAATGAAATCATCAATAAAATCATAAAACGGCGAAGGGATTTATGATTTATGATTGTTGATTTGGGGTTACGAAGATGCCAGAAGAAATCACCCAGAATGACCAAACTTTGCGGATTGCCATGGGTTACCAGCTAAGACGCTGCCCATCAGTGCTTTCTATCGGCTTGAAGACCAATCTGGCAGATTATTCACCAGAGGAGAGGGCCCTGATCCGGAAAGCCTCCAAGGTCTATTTCCCGACCATATTTTTTGCAGATGCCCTGGATGCAATGGGGAAAAAGACCTTTCCCAGTGTGCAATGCTATCGGCATTTGGGTAATAAGATAAAGCAGACGCTTCTGTTTAATCTCCTGGACGTCCCCACACCTGAGACCCGCCTGTTTTACGGCATAAGACAGAAGATGAAAATCCTCGACTATTTTGACTTTCCTTGTGTAGGGAAGATGCCTATTGGGTCCTCAAAGGGAGAGGGAGTTTTTCTGATTAAGAACGAGAGTGATCTGAAGGCATATCTCAGTAAGACCGGGATAGCCTATATTCAACAATACATACCCATGGAAAGAGACCTTCGGGTGGTAATTCTGGGCAAACGCATTGTCCATGCCTACTGGAAGGAATCAGCTCCGGAGGAATTCCGCACCAATGTGGCCAGGGGAGGGAGGATTACATTTGATCCTGTCCCTGAAGATATCCTGAACCTGGCGCTGGATGTTGCTATCCGGTGCAATTTCGATTTTGTGGGACTTGATATGTGTGAGCATCAGGGGAAAATTCTTATCCTCGAGGCGAATATGAATTTCGGCACCCAAGGGTTCAAGGAGGCAGGCATAAACTACAGGGAGTTACTCTGTAATATGGTGACATCCGGTGAGCTATAGTCTTTGCCTATTTCTTGTTCAAAATATCCCTCATTTTCTCCACCAACACATTTATCATAAATGGCTTCTGGATAAAACTTTTACAGCCTCGCTCTAATATCTCGGTCGCCTCACCATCGATACTGTAACCACTTGAAAGTAAAACCTTTACCTTGGGATTGATCTCCTTCATCTTGTCGTAGGCCTCTCCACCGCCCATAGTGGGCATAACCATATCCAAAACGACTATGTCTATCTCATCCTGATTTTTCTTGTAAACCTCTGTGGCCTCTTTTCCGTCCCTGGCTAAAAACACTCGGTAGCCCATGGCTTCAAGCAAATCCTTCCCCACTTCCAGGATAACCTCTTCATCGTCCACCAGTAAGACTGTTCCCGTCCCTTTGATTGTTTCCACGGGCGTTTTGACAACAACCTCCTGGATCTCTTTTTCTGATTCAGGCAAGTAAATACTGAAGGTAGTGCCATGACCCTTCTTCGATTCCACATCAATATATCCGCCATGGGCTTTTATGATGCCATATACAGAAGCCAGACCAAGACCAGTGCCTTTGCCCATCTCCTTGGTCGTAAAGAACGGTTCAAATATACGCTCTATGATCTCTTTATCTATGCCGGATCCTGTGTCAGTAACCCTTAAGAGGACATAGTTGCCTGGGCTTGGTTCATACAACGGGCTCTTTATATGCTTGTGAGTCGTATTCATTGTTTTCAAGATGAGTTGACCACCATCCGGCATGGCATCTGCGGCGTTGATGTATAGGTTTAACAAGACCTGTTCGATTTGCCCCTGGTCTGCTTTTATGGCGAATAAGTCCTGAGCAA
>CAZPBZ010000058.1:0-7287 GCA_964584765.1 uncultured Thermodesulfobacteriaceae bacterium | reverse complement strand
TTTTTGTAAACATAATAGTGCAGCCCTCCATAGAGAGCGATAAAAATGCTGATAACCCTACAACGACATTCCGCTCAGCGTGGCCATCTCTTCGACCTTCTTTTTTCGATGCGACTGATAAGCAAGGTGATTCCTGTACTGAATCCACTGCACCAGTGCCAGCGCTTTATTCACATCGAAAGTCCTCAAGGGCAGAACCACCTCCAAGAGAATCCTAAGCTGCGAGAGCGTAATGGCTGGAGCTTTTTTCCCCCAATCTTATTTTCAAATGCCAGAGAAAAAAATGAGCCAGCATGCACGTCAACATGTGGTGGTTCCATCCTGCAAATTTTCTTACTTCGTACTGATCCATCCCTAACTCGGTCTTGGTCTCCTCGAAGCATTGCTCTATGGCCCATCTGATGCCGCTAAGCCAAACAAAGGTCTTCTTAAGCCGCGTGCTTCGGGGGGCATTGCTTATGTAAAAGCTGTAGATAGGGTTTCTTCCGACTGTACGCTTCATGATCAGCCAAACTGTTTTCCATGGCAGCCCGTCCTTTGAAAGAATGACTTCCCTTTTGCTGAACTCATACTCTATCGGCCCCTTGGTTCCATCGGACACCTTGCGCCTGTACCAGAAAAAATCGTTCAGGTTGCGAGCTATCTTCGAAACGGAAAGGGGTTTCTTCTCAGTGCCTTCGAGAACCTCCTTCGATCGCAACTCACCCTTATATTTGTACTGCCTCGTCCTTGTGATAGGCCTTTTCAGCCAACATCTTGTGCCCAAGGGTATGGACACGAAGTAGGTTTTGTCGATACACTTTTCCACCGCCTCGATAAAGTCGGGGCTGTTTCCGTAAATGCTGTCGGCCACAACATACCTAAATGGGAGGTCCTCACTCTCTTGAAGTCCTTCAAACATCTCTACCGCAAGCTGCGGCTTTGTCTTAAACTCAAGATCCTCTGGGACCCTGCATTTCTTCCTTCTTACCTCGTATTCGTCAGTGAACCATTTCTCGGGCATGAACAGGCGCTTGTCCAAAAAGGCAAGCCATGCCGCGACGCATACGCCGCAAAAACCCCCACCTGACAGTTCTCCACCTTGCCCAAGCTTCCACAGTACTGCTTCGCTACGCCGACCGAATCCCGCCCCTTTTTTTGTAATCCAGTCTCATCCAATATCAGCACCCCCTGGGGATCCCCCAAATCCTCGCCTACAAGGCCATGATATCTGCTGATCATTTTGTCTTCGTCCCAGACAGCATCACTAACGGCCCTCTGCATGGACCGCACTGTACCATTCTCCACAGAAAGGGCTATGGGCTCGATTGATTTCCTTTCCAGCTCACTGAACTGGCCAACCATGTACCGAAAGAAGTTCTCTTTAGTCTCTTTGCGGAAAAAACAATCCCTAAATTCCCCATGAAAAGCTCTTAGCTCTTCCATGAAAGACCCAACGTCTTTCCTTTCAACGGTGAACTTCGGAATCGAAAATGTGTCTCCTTCTTTACGACAATCTGGTAACATGCTCTCCTCCTTGTAGGGATAATAAGGATTGAAACGATCCGCGTAGCGGTTGTATTCAATCATTGTTCAAGTAGCCGTGGACTTTTTATAGGGTAAAGGTTTATAAAGGGGAGCAGGGAAGACGGTATTTACTTTTATTAAACAAGAAATACGCCGGATAAGCCGGTGATTCTCACGTGGGCCAATATAGATGTACAAATTTGGGGGGAAACTTTGCTTAATTCAATAAATACGGTGTTGCCAGAATCGGGGGTGAAAACGAACAAATATAAGGAATAAAAATTCTCACTGATCATCCCCCGGATGCGATAGCCCTTTTTGCTTTTCCAGGGCAGCAAGAGACAGGCATTGCCACATAATGTTGTCACCTTGGTATTTAAACCAAAAAGGAGGGGAGTATGGCACGAAAATCATTTCCAAAAGCAAAGGTTGCGGGGAAAAAACGTATTCTCAACGCACGGAAGGATACGCCGGACATTCGGGACCGTATGTACGAGCCTGCCCTTATTCAACTGCAGCCTGAAATCGATAACCGAAGCGGGACCGATATCCTTGATCAGGGCGAGGAAGGGGCCTGTACTGGTTTCGGCCTGGCGGCTGTCATCAATCTGCTGAACGTCAAGAAAAGAGATCTGGAATTCAAGGCCAGTCCGCGGATGCTTTATGAAATGGCGAAGAAGCATGACGAATGGCCGGGAGAGGATTACGCAGGGTCCAGCTGCCGGGGAGCGATATGCGGCTGGAAAAACATGGGAGTCTGCAGCGAAGAGGAATGGCTTTATTCGGTGGACTATCCGGGAGAGCTGACCATAGAGCGGGCCAAGGCAGCCCGGTCATGCACACTCGGGGCCTATTATCGTCTGCGGCCGGAAATCAACGACTACCATGCGGCGCTCAATGAAGTCGGTGCCATTTACGTTTCAGCCGATGTCCACTCCGGCTGGTTTACCCCCAAGGCAGCGAAGAAACACGATCTGGCCATTATCATGCCTTCGAGTACTATTGAAGGCGGCCATGCCTTTGCCATTATCGGCTACAACAGTCAGGGCTTCATTGTTCAGAATTCATGGAGCCAGAAATGGGGTTCCAAAGGCTTCGCCATCTGGCTATACGAAGACTGGCTGCAAAATATAAATGACGGCTGGGTATTCCGGCTGGCCATCCCGACGCCGAACATCTTCGGGCTCACCTCCCGCTCGCTGGTTACCGTTGATGCGGAAACAGGCAAAGCAGCACCGAAAAGGCTGGAAATCGCAGGTCACTTCGTGCATTTCGATGACGGTAAATTGAAAAAACGTGGCGATTACTGGAGTAAAGCCGATGATATCCTGGAAACGGCGAAACTCATTAGGGAATCCGTCGACACCAAGGCATACAACCATCTGCTCATCTATGCCCACGGAGGTCTGAACAACCCCGCCGCATCGGCAAAACGTATCGCAGCATTGAAGGAAGGCTTCAAGCGCAACGGCATCTATCCCTTTCATATCATGTACGACACCGGCCTGGTTGAAGAATTTAAGGATGCCGTTGTGCGCGCCTTCAGCGGCAAGCGCACGGAAGGATTTTTTCGAGACTTGCAGGATAAATTGATCGAACAGAGTGACCTGTTGATAGAAGACTTTGTCCGTAAACCGGTCACTCCCATCTGGGAAGAGATGAAGAACGATGCCTCTCTGCCGTTCGAGCGGCAAAAGGGCGGCAAAATAAGCGACGGTTTGTTCGTCATCAAGGCTTTTGCCGAGGCACTGCAGGATACCCACCTGAAAATTCACCTGGCCGGACACAGTACCGGTGCTGTTCTGCTCGGCCACCTGCTGCACGCCCTCGATGTCCTTGACATGCCCGATTTGATCAAGAGCTGCAGCCTGATGGCTCCTGCCTGCTCGATTGATTTCTATAAAGAGCACTATGAACCAAGGCTGAATGGGCAGGCTACCGGCAGGGCAAAAGTCAGGCTGCCTGCACTGGCTATATACAACCTCACGGAACAGCTTGAACTGGACGACAATGTTGCTCTTGTTTACCGTAAATCGTTACTCTGCCTGGTGTCCCGCGCTCTTGAACGGCAAATCGACAAGCCCCTGCTGGGAATGCAGCGTTATGCGAAAAAATTGACCACGCATCCGGGCATGTCGATCCACTATTCGGACGGCAAAAAGGGCGTTACCACCAGCACCTCGCATGGCGGGTTCGATAACGATGTCAAGACAATGAACACGATTATGACACAGATACTGGGAAAAGCGCCGGCAAAACCGTTTACCGAGAACGAGATGAAAGGATACTGACATATGGCCAGAGCAAAAAGGCACTATCTCTCGGGCCAATTTTTATTCAAATTGGGGACATAATTAAGATAAGCGTCACAATTTTGCTGACAACTCCAGTGTTACAGAATAGTATCTTAGTGTATTTACGGAAATTTTGGCAAATAAGCGTCAAAATGAATTGTGACGATTAAGAGACTGTGAAAATCGGTTTTGATATTCGATATTCATGAGCCAATGAACCGGGTTGGGTGTTTTAGCGCCCATAATCCAAAGCCCCCGGGGCAATCTTTCCGGGGGCAAGGCGCATATTTCGGGTTTAGAAGAGACCTCTTACCTTTCCGGTTTCCGTATCTACATCGATCCTGCGATATGCCGGGTCAGAGCCGGTTCCGGGCATGAGGCTTATGGCGCCGGCGACCGGGACCACGAAACCTGCACCCTTGTAGGTCAAGATGTCCCTTACAAGCAGGTTCCATCCCTTGGGTACGCCCTTGATGTTCGGGTCGTCTGCTAGGCTGAGGTGGGTCTTTACCATGCAGGTCCCCAGCTTGGAGATCTCGGGATCCTGTTCCATGGCCTTGGCCTTGGCAAGGGCCTCCGGAGTGTAGGTAACGCCATCCCCGCCATATACCTCCCTGGTGATCAGCTCTATACGCTCGCGAATAGGCATATCAAGATCGTAGAGAAGGCGGAATTCGTTCTTTTCTTCACAGGCATCGACAACTGCGTCTGCGAATTCCAGCGCACCGTCTCCACCCTTGAGCCAGTGCTCGGACACGGCTGCCCGCGCACCGGCCTGCTCGCTCATCCTGCGAACTACGGCGATCTCGTCCTTGGTATCATTGTAGAAGGCATTAATACAGACCACGGGGTTGATGCCTGCTTTTTTCACTGTCTCAATATGATGGATCAGATTTGCGCATCCCTTCTCCACCCACTCTACATTCTCACCATTGTACTCCTCGGGCATCGGACGGCCTGGGCGAGGTATGGGCGCTCCACCGTGGCATTTTAATGCCCTGATTGTGGCCACTATCACAGCGCAGTTGGGTTTGAGCCCGCTGAAGCGACATTTCAGGTTCCAGAATTTTTCAAAGCCGATGTCAGCGCCAAAGCCGCTCTCAGTTACCAGGTAGTCAGTAAGCTTTAATCCGATTCTGTCGGCAATGACCGAAGACTGGCCTATGGCAATATTTGCAAACGGTCCTGCATGGACCATGCAGGGTTGACCTTCAACAGTCTGCATAAGGTTGGGATTGATAGCCTCCACCATCCAGGCGGTCATGCCGCCGGCCACTTCGAGATCTTCCGTCGTAACGGGCTTTCCTGTACGATCATAGGCAAGCACTATACGGCCCATACGTTCTCTGAGATCCTTGAGATCATTTGCTATAGCAAGTATCGCCATGATTTCCGAGCTGACGGCTATGTTGAACCCGCTCTGCATTGTAAGGCCATCCATCCGGCCCCCCAATCCAAGCGTAATATTCCTCAGGGCCTGGGCGCAGAAATCCATTATCCACCTGAATTCCACACTCTTGGGATGGATATTGAGACGCTTTAATCCCCTCTGGCCTAACTGTTCGTCTGTATAATTGGACTCGTGTTGCATGCGGGCAGTCAAGGCGGTCATGCCCAGATTATGGGCATTCATGATGGCGTTGATATCACCTGTGAGCCCGAGAGAGAATTTCGAAAGCGGAATGACCAGCGCAAGGCCCCCTCCTGCCGCGCTACCCTTGATATTGAAGGTGGGTCCTCCGGATGGCTGCCGTATGGCGCCTATCACGTTCCTGCCCCTTTTCCCGAGCCCTTCCATAAGACCTACTGCACAGGTGCTCTTACCCTCACCCAGTGGAGTGGGTGTAATAGCGGTCACATCGATGTATTTCCCATCCGGCTTGTCCTTGAGACGTTCTAACACCTTGACATAATCGATCTTTGCCACATGGTGGCCATAAGGAAGAAGCTCTTCCTTTTCAAGGGCCAATTCCTCACCAAGCTGATATACGGTCTTCATGTTTTCTTCGACAGCTTCGGAAATCTGCCAGTCTTTCATTTTAGTTGGATCTAATCTCATCAGAAGATTCTCCTTTGCAAAAATTTCTGGACGTAGACCCGGACATGATATAAATGGGAGTTCCCATGTATTAAAAAAGTCCCTGTTGAAGGAGAATGTCCGGGTTTATGGGTCTTAATTCGTACCAAGTAGATAACTGAAACAGAATTTGTTAATCCCAGATTTCATTAACTACCCTATATGGATTTTTTTTTCAACAAATGGAGGGGAAAATCGTGGAGGATAAAAATTGTTACTGGAAATAGACCCTCAAAGACCCCTTCCTCGTCAGATAAACAGGGTAGCAGAGGTCTTGAAAAGGGGAGAAATAATCGTATATCCCACAGATACCTGTTATGGCATAGGAGCTGATATCTTTAACAAGAAAGCAATTGGACGGATTTATCAAATCAAGGGACTCCATAAAAGCTCACCCTTCAGTTTTGTATGCGCAGATCTCAGAGATATAAGCAAATATGCCTTTGTGACAGACTATGCCTACCGAATATTGAGACGTTTTTTGCCCGGCCCTTACACCTTTATTCTGCAGGGATCCCGGGAAGTCCCTAAAATGATGCTTACAAAACGCCGCACTGTTGGAATTCGTATTCCAGCTCACCCGGTCTGCAAGGCAATAACTGAGGCACTGGGAAACCCGCTCATAAGTACCTCGGCAGTCATAGGTGATGGACCTGTATGGTCAGATCCCAAAGAAATTAATGAAGTCTTGGGAAAGAGATTGGCTATGATCGTGGACAGCGGAATTATTCCTGCAGTGCCATCAAGCGTTATATCACTGGTAAATGATGAGCCCCTGGTGCTCAGAAAGGGTAAGGGTGACTGCTCGATCTTTACAGATGTTGAGTTTTGAATATTGAGTCCTCAATTATGGAAGAATCTCAGACTTCAAGTCCTTGCCTGTCTTGAAAACTACGCGGTAACTTGAAGGACATGCTGTGAACAAACCTGTCTTGGGGTTCACAAATTCACGTCCTTTTTGCCTATGTAGTGAAAAACTTCCTATTCCCCTGATCTCTATCCTTCTTTTTTCTTTAAGCGCTGAAATCATCGCGTCGAAAACCACGTCAACTACGATTTCGAAGTCTTTTTTCAGGTGCTGCGAAAAACCCTGCTGCAACCGGACAACAAGATCGCCCTTCAATATGGACTGTGGCTGTTGCTCAGATCCCATAGGAAACCGGATTGTCTGTGGAAGATCCCAGTAACTGCCGGAGAGCATTGCCCAAGGTCTTTGCCCCTTCTTCCTGTAAAAGTTCCCTCATGATTGAAATGCGGTCTTTCTTGGGATAGACAAGTTCCGGTCTTCCTTCTATTCCCGCCAGACTGGCAGCCTTGTCCACAGCCACGCTGAAGTTGCCCAGTTGGTCTACCAGTTTTGCATCCAGGGCCTGATGACCTGTCATAATACGTCCGTCAGCAATGGCTGAA
>CAZPBZ010000057.1:0-7321 GCA_964584765.1 uncultured Thermodesulfobacteriaceae bacterium | reverse complement strand
CCGATTATGTGCGGATAAATGCAGATTATCGCACCTGAGAATTTGCCACCCGAACAAAGTGACCTCCCTTTTTATCTGTCTGAAGGAGGAATGGATTCCACTGCGAACCACAAATATCATCGAACGTTCACAGTACCGCCAGCCGTATTTGGCAGTGGTAATTTGACCAAATTTTTGAAAAAACGACTATATAGTTTGACATAATCAAGATAATATGGGATGTAAAAAAACAAGTAACCGTTC
Source organism: uncultured Thermodesulfobacteriaceae bacterium (assembly GCA_964584765.1). Lineage (GTDB taxonomy): Bacteria > Desulfobacterota > Dissulfuribacteria > Dissulfuribacterales > UBA3076 > UBA3076. The sequence goes on along the minus strand of CAZPBZ010000057.1, from coordinate 7,078 downwards.
AAGGGGTTCATGGGTTTACCGAAAATCTGAACCGTTGATTCGTGAGTTTTGAATGGAGAAGGCATGAGAATAGAACTATGGGAGCATATGTCATGCCCTCTAAATTTGAAAATATTTGAGGCCTGTCCGCGTGCGACGCACAGGCAGGCATGGCAGTTGGCCCGAAAACTGACTCGCAAGGTGAACGAAAGAAAGGAGTAAACATTATGAAAGCATTGGTAGTTTATTCAACCAAGACAAAGAACACACTGAAATTAGCTGAAGCACTGTATGACACCCTTCGTTATCGCAAGGAATTGAAATCAATTACTGATAAACCAGATCCGGATGACTATGGTTTTATTGCCGTGGGTTTCTGGGTCAAAGACGGTAAGCCGGATCCTGCTACCATGGAATTCCTGCCCCAAATCCGGGACGGACAAGAGGTCTTTCTGTTTGCTACCCATGCCTCGGCAAGAGATTCCGAGCCTATCAGAAATGCCATGAAAATTGCAAAAGAGCTGGCTAACAAAGGGCAGATACTCGGGACATTCGGTTGCCAGGGTGAGGTCTCTCCAGAGATGATGGAGAAGATCGCCGCTCAGGACAAAAAGCCAGCCTGGTTTGCTGATGCGCCAGCAGCAAAAGGACATCCTAATAAGAAAGATATCGCTGAGCTTGTTCATCTCATTAATACAGTTTGCATTTGAACTGAGTTTACCATAAACGCAGAATCCAGAGTTTTTCGGTTTAAATGGGGGACGGGAAAGGCGTTTTTCTATCACCCCATTTTTCATGTTTGTTCGGGCGAGAACGAAATCATCCTCGAGTTCACTGAAAGGAGGGCATGCTTCATGGCACTTTTTTTGGTTCAGCATGGCAAAAGCCTGTCAAAAGATAAAGACCCTGATCAGGGTCTATCAAAGGAAGGTATCTCAGAGGTTGAGCAAATCGCAAAAGTTGCCAAGGGATACGATGTTTACGTATCACGCATTATTCATAGTGGAAAGAAGAGGGCACGACAGACCGCGGATATCTTTGCATCTTCCTTAGAGCCAGGAGATGGTGTTCAGGAAAGCAGTGGGTTGAGCCCGTTAGATGATGTGTCAGCCCTTGCCGGTAAAATAAACAGTGAAGACAGTGTCATGCTTGTAGGTCATCTTCCATTTATGGAGAGGCTGACTTCTTACCTTATAACAGGATCAACTGATAAGCCGGTGTTAAAGTTCCAGAACGGTGGCATTGTATGTATGGATACAGATCCGGATAGTCGCTCCTGGTTTATCAGGTGGGCACTTATGCCAAGGATAGGGCAGAAAGTGCCGGATGAGTGAGGCTCGTTGCTCGCCTCACTCATCCAGCACTTTCCGAACAGTCTCGGCAAGGTCACGCAGCAGAAACGGTTTCATCAGAAAGCCCCGAATACCCATCTTATAGGCACTCTTTTGAGTAATCCTTGTGCTGAATCCCGTACATAGAATAACGGGGATATCAGACCATACAGCCATGATCTCTTTGGCGAGTTCAACACCTGTCATGTTCGGCATGGTCTGGTCTGTAATGACCACATCAAACCTCTCGGGTTTGGATCTAAAAAGCTCCAAGGCTTCCGTGCTATTGGTTCTGGTTGTCACCTTGTAACCCAAAGACTCAAGCAATTGTTTTCCAACGTCTACCAGCATCTGTTCATCATCAACTAAAAGGACATGCTCTATCCCTTTGGGAAGGGCTTTTTTCTCCCTTTTTCCCGACTCTAACCTCGTTTCTATGGCAGGAAAATACACCTTGAAGCTGGAGCCCTTCCCCGGTTCGCTATAAGCATAGATTGTTCCGCCATAGCTTTTTACAATGCCATGAACAACCGAAAGCCCCAGACCAGTGCTTTCATTTTTTCCTTTGGTGGTGAAAAAGGGTTCAAAGATCCTATCCAGTATATCAGGCGGTATACCATGGCCCGTATCGTTCACAGTCAACTGCAAGTAAGGACCGGCTTTCATGCCGGGATGCCTGGCCACAAAGTTAGAATCAAGCTCTACATTGACCATACTGATGTCAAGCAGCCCTCCTTTGTCACTCATAGCATGGGCGGCATTGGTGCAAAGGTTCATCAAGATCTGATGGATCTGAGCAGGATCACCCATGATCATCGCATCGCTCTGGATATCCTGGCGTATTTCAATCGTTGTGGGCAAGGAAGCCCCGAGAAGCTCCAATATTTCTTTTACGATAAGATTTGCTTGAATTGGTTTGTTTTTATGCTCACCTTGACGGCTGAAGGCGAGAATCTGTTTTACGAGGTTTTTTGCACGATTCCCCGCTTGGAGTATTTTGTCCAACTTGGTTTTCAATGAAGGACTGTCTCCGGCATCGAACTGAGCCAGTTCCGTGTATCCAATGATGGCTCCAAGGATGTTGTTGAAGTCATGTGCAATGCCACCGGCCAAGGTGCCGAGGGCCTCCATCTTTTGCGCTTGTCGAAGTAGCGCTTCAAGCTCCCCCCCTTTTTCCGCTGCCTGCAACCGGTCGGTGATGTCTATGCCATGGGCAATGGTAGCCAAAAGGGTCTTGCCATCCTCGGCATAGATGTTTGATGAGTTACAAAGCACTATCCGGATATTCCCATCTTTGCAAAGGATTGGGATCTCCGCCGATTCCCAGTATTCCCCGGCCAAGGTGGATGAGATCCTGCCGAGAAACTCATCTCGCTTTTCTTCAGGGAAGAGCATATGAATTTCTTCGCCGATGACTTTATCGGCTGCATAACCCGTAAGACATTCAAAGGCGTGGTTAAACAGGGTAATCCGCCCTTCCGGGTCCCAGACAATGATAGGAGCGTTCGCATGGTTAATGAGGTTCTCCAGGTAGTCGCGAGTCTCCTGCAGCGCCTCTTCTGCCTGCTTCTGCTCGGTGATATCTCTTGAAATTTCTATAACTGTGGCAGGTTTTCCATTTTCATCTTTTAACGCTACACTTGCAGTGCAATGGAAGAATAATTTTTCCCCATCTTTACTTACCACTTCAGTATCATGCTCATGAACTTTTCCGTCCTGAAATGCCTTAAGTGTGATGCAAGGATTTGGCTCGCAAGGCTCTTTTCTTTTATGATAAACTTCATAACACTTTTTGCCGATGATATTGGTTCCGAAGATTTTCTCGACGATTTTATTCGCCCAGACAATATTTAACTCCTTATCCATCATGCTCACGTGATCACCAATAGATTGCAGCATGGCATCGAGTTTTTCTTGAGAATTTCTTAAAACCTGCTCCGTCTGCTTCAGCTCGGTGATGTCAACCCAGTTTGCCAAGTAATATCTGAATTCACCATCACTCCTGACCGGTGTAGAGGTTATCTTAACCCAGAATTTCTCCCCACCTTTCTTTTGAAAAAGCTGTTCAAGCTTTTGCGCTCCATTGCGCATTGATTCATCAAGGTCTGCGTTCGTTTTCTGCAAAGTTTCCTCTGCCCACCAGGGGTATGGGGCTTTTTTGTCAATAAGCTCCGCGGAAGAAAAGCCGGTTAGCCTTTCCAGGGCACGATTCACATATTTTACTGAGCTGTCAGGATTGATGACTATTATAGGATTTGGAGAATTGTCCAGCAGACTGGAGCTAAACGTTTTACTCTCTCGCAACGCCTCCTCCGCCTGCTTGCGCAAGACCATATTACGAGCAATCGCTATGGCCATTTTTTGACTCTTGATTTTGAAGAAGTTTCCAGTAATTTCTACAGGTATAAGGCCCCCATCTTTTCTGCGCTGGTTAACCTCGAACGTTATCTGCTCGGCCAGCCCATCCCGAATTTTCAGAAAAGCCTCATGTCCTCTATCATCGGCATCGATTTCATCGATGTTCAGTTTCAGTAATTCTTCCTTGCTGTAGCCCAGCGATTCACAAGCCGCCTGATTCGCATCCACGAACCTGCCCGCCTCATCACACAGAAATACGGCATCTTTGGCAGCCTCAAAGACAACACGGTATTTTTCCTCGGACTCCCAAAGCGCTTTCCCCACCCGTTTGTGCTCAAGAGCTTCTCTCTCTATCTCTTTGAGCCCTTGTTCCAATTCTTCATGCGTAAGCTTTTTAGCCATTGGTAAATCCTTCGACTATTTTAAAACAAAACTGCCTTCATCACACTGGTATATGCAATACTACAGCAACCATTTGGAACTTCTTTTATACTCGTGCCTGATAAAATGCCGGTGTCAGGGGCAACTCCTTCTTCATTTAGTCATAGGCGTGTGTGCCCAGGACACACTTTACACCGAACTTTTTCTCAACTATCTCCTTAAACTGATCAAAGTCATGGTTTTTACACATGGGTATTGCCTTAACCATACAATTGCTGAGATGCACCGCATCAATCTTGACGTTCTTTTTGACCGCTCCTATATTGGATATCACGGCCCGACCTGGACACTGGCAGCGCAGAAAGCCGACCACAACCGGATTGTCGTATTGGGCGAACTCCCCGTTCTTTTCCGCCACTGCGTTGATACACTTGTATTCCCCCGGACATGCGTAACCCTGATCCATATACGCACCGCAACCTATAAGTAAGATGTTCATTTACTCCCCCTTTGCTCAAGGAAAAAATCCTAAACCGAACTCCAAATGCCAAAAACAAATGCCCCTGACACGGCATGTCTCGGAGACTTGAATTCTATTCTACCTGTCTGATTAAAAACATTCTAGTCCTATGCTCATTTAAGTTTGAAAAATAGTGGGGGGTTCAGTATTCGATGTTCAGGGTTTAGGTTTGAACTCTGCAAAAAGTCTGAAACATGATTTCGCTCAAAAAGCCCGAGAGGCAAGGCGGTGAAATCAGCTCAAAGCTCAAAGCTCAAAGAGATAGCGAAATCAACCCCCTTTCAGCTTCAGGCTTTCAGCTCTTATGCAACGCCGCAGATTGGGTTTTTTCAGCGGAATCATAGATGATACTTGTATGGATGATAGGAGAGGGTATATTGCCCTGCATTTGAGCGGCCGATATCGTGTCCATGAATGGGGAGGCAGAATGGATAGTGATGCAGGGAAATAGATTCCCAGTCAGCCATGATAACAGCCAGGAAGTTTGTTCCAAATCCTATAGAATTTAACTAACCTGCATGCCAAGACGCCATATTGAAAATCTGTTAGATCGATTGGTCCCCAGGGGAGGGCTGGTCCTGATGGTAATGGCTGTTGTGGTTGGGGCCGGGACCGGGCTTGCTGCTGTCTTCTTTATCCGACTTATAGCCCTCATAGAACACTTTTCTTACACTGAGGCCATGGTCCTTTACCCTTTCCTGGGACGTCTGTGGCTTATCCTTATTCCTGTATTGGGCGCACTCATCGGCGGTCCCATCATTGCCTACTTTGCCACAGAGGCCAAGGGACACGGCGTACCCGAGGTCATGAAGGCCCTGATCTTGCGAGGCGGCCGTATACGGCCGAGGGTTGCCATAGCAAAGATCTTTGCATCGGCCCTTTGCATCGGCTCAGGCGGTTCAGCCGGCAGGGAAGGCCCTATTGTCCAGGTGGGTTCTGCCTTGGGGTCCACTGTGGGACAGTGGCTGCGCTTTTCGGATGAGCGGATAAAGAACATGGTGGCCTGTGGAGCGGCTGCTGGCATCGCAGCTACATTCAACGCACCTATTGCCGGGGTAGCATTTTCCTCAGAATTGTTGATGAGCGAACACCAGGTGTCAATGCTTGGTAATGTAGTGATCGCGTCTGTATCCTCCAGCATTATCAGCCAGATTTTTTTGGGGGCTCGTCCGGCCTTTGAGGTGCCCAGCTATGTTATGCACTCGCCATGGGAAATCCTGTTATATGCTGTACTGGGTCTTCTCGCTGCCCTTGCTGGCATAATGTTCATCAGGATGCTCGATGCTTTTGAAGAGCTGTTTGATCACTGGAAATTTCCCCAGGCTTTCAAGCCGGCTGTTGGGGCATTGCTCCTGGGTATTCTGGCTTTTTCATATCCTTATCTGTCCGGGGTCTTTCATGCTTCTGCTGAAGAATTCAGGCTCGGACTACCTTTGATTGAAAATCTGCCTCACGTTTACGGTTCAGGATTTCTATTTATGGAAGATGCCTTGCAGGGCAAGGCATCCTTCTGGCTTCTCGCGGTATTGGTTTTCCTTAAGCCTTTGGCAACCTCATTCACTTTGGGTTCCGGCAATTCGGGCGGCATCTTTGCACCATCCCTGTTCACAGGAGCTGTGCTTGGCGGGGCCTATGGATATGTTGCCGGTGCGCTCTTTCCGAATATCGCCGGAGACGTCGGGGCCTATGCACTTGTAGGGATGGCCGCGGTCTTTGCTGCAGCAGCGAGGGCCCCGCTCACCTCCATACTTATCGTTTTTGAAATGAGCGGGGACTATCACCTGATCTTGCCCCTCATGACTGCGAGTATTGTGGGGTCAAGCCTTACACAATGGTTGCATCCTGATTCGATTTACACATTAAAGCTGACCAAAAGGGGAATCCGTTTTGATCAGGGAAGAGACCTTGATGTCATGCAAGGGGTCCTGGTTGAAGAAGTCATGAATCAGGCACCCATCACGGTTCATAAGGACCGGTCCGTGGCAGAGCTCTTTGCCATTTTTCAGGAAACCCATCTTTATGGCTTCCCTGTCATGGACAATGACGAAGACCTCTATGGCATAGTCACCCTGCAGGACATGGAGCGTGCGCTTGATCAGGAAGGCATCATGATACGTGATCTCAAGGTGGGTGACGTGGCCACGTCTGACCCTGTTACGGTCTTTCCGGACGAACCCATCTGGTCTGCCATACGCAAGATGGGGCCCAGGGACCTTGCGAGGCTTCCTGTGGTCTCGCGTCATGCTGAGCGAAAATTGCTTGGGCTTATCAGCCGAAGCGATATCTTGCGGGCCTATGATGTGGGGCTATTGAAAAAGCAACGGGCCCAACACGAATCCCCGCAGTAAGAGGTTGAGTTAGGCGCAATTTTTGGGAGAGAACCGGCGAGTCAACGCATTAGGTGAGAAAATCGGTAGCGTGCTTTTTGAGCATAGGGGGATCCTCCTTTTAAAACGTGGTAATTTTACTAAAGGGTTTCCTTATGCTCTTCTTGAGAAATAATCAACCC
>CAZPBZ010000056.1:0-7321 GCA_964584765.1 uncultured Thermodesulfobacteriaceae bacterium | reverse complement strand
TTGAAGATAGACCTCTGTCTTCCCGCTGCCGGTCACTCCGTGCACAAGTATGGGGTGATAGGATCTGGTTGCAAGGGCATCACAAATGGTATTGAATACTTTTCCCTGCTCTTCGGTAAGCTGCAAGGGAACCTCGGTTGACCAGGGCAGAAACTCCGGCCGGCAGTCCCTGCTTTTTGGCAAACCGTTACTAATTTGGGATATGCGTCGATTCCGGGCGGATAAAAGCCCAGGTGGCAAGGCCTCTGCTATCACCTGTCCTATGGGATAAAAATAATATGATGAAGTCCATTCAAGAAAACTGATAAGAGATTCAGGTAAGATAGGTCCTTGGTCAAGTATCCTTTTGACCTTTTTTAAATCCACAGAGGGCGGCTTTTTTGCAGGGGTCCCCCATGCCACCCCGACCATGTTCCTGCGACCTACAGGAACCAGGACCCGTGCACCTTTAGGGGGGGGGAGAGTATGTCCTGATAAGATGTAGGTAAGAGCCGTGTATATTGGCAAAGGTACCGCAACATCTATCAGTTGATTGCAGTCAGGGGAATTGAGTTCAACAGGTGTTTCATCCCTCGACTGAGAAGAACATTCCTCACTCATCCAGATTAGCGACCAGTTTCTTCAGGTACTCCTTAAATCTTCCACCAAGATCTGGATGTGCAAGGGCATAATTCACAGTAGCCTGAAGGTATCCCATTTTGTCTCCGGCGTCATATCTACTGCCCTTGAACTCATAAGCATAGAGTCCCTGTTCTTTTCGGAGACAGTCCAGGGCGTCTGTTAGTTGGATTTCACCGCCTACTCCTGGAAGAGTCCTGTGAAGGCAACCATATATCTCAGGCCTTAATACATACCGGCCGATTATGGCAAGATCAGAATTGGAAGTACCGGGCGCAGGCTTTTCAATAAGTCTCTCTACCTTGTAGACCCCTTCTGCCACTTCTTCACCCTCTACTATCCCATATCTGTGAGCTTCATCCAAAGGGACCTTTTGTACGGCGACAACGGATTCCTGAAATTCATCAAATACCTTTAGCATTTGGAAAACACATGGAACCGTTGCATCTACCATGTCGTCGCCGAGCACAACCACAAATGGCTCATTGCCAATTACCGGCTCTGTGACTTTTATGGCATGTCCAAGGCCCAGAGGTTCTTTCTGCCGGATCGAAACAACCTCGATAAGACCTGAAATGTGTCGAACTTCCCTGAGAAGATCCAGCTTACCCTTCTGGGATAAAAAAGTTTCAAGCTCAAAGGAGTAATCAAAATGATTTTCAATGGCTGACTTCCCGGAGGCAGTTACCAGGACCACCTCTTTTATGCCGGATGCAACTATCTCTTCCACAATATACTGAATGATAGGCCGGTCCACTACGGTCAGCATTTCTTTGGGAATGGCCTTTGTGGCAGGCAGAAATCTTGTTCCAAGGCCCGCCACAGGGACTACGGCCTTTCTAACATTCATCATTATTCTCCCGAGGCATTCAACGTGATAGTAACTGCTGTTATTTTTCTGAAGCCCTGGCCAGCCTGGAATCCACAACCACCCAGTTAACTCTTGCCAGCCAGGCATCCAGATAGGCCAGAGGTTGCCCTATAAAATCCAGTACGTACGCATGCTCAGCCATATCCACAACCAGCAAGGGTTCAAGCCCCAAGGGCCATTCTGAGTCATTGTCCAGACCAAAAATTACAAGTCGCCTTGATTGATTATCCCACGCAAGTATGCCCCAAGCCCTCACTGCCATAGCAGTAGCCCTGAATTTTACCCACCACTGATCAAAAGAACCGTATGATTCCTCCAGGGCCTTACCGATCTTTTGGCCTGGTTTGACGCTCTTGGGTGTCAATGCGTCAAAATACAATTCATGAAGTCTGACTGCGTTGTGTAACTCGATCCAGGACAGGACATGATTGCGCCATCTGCTGGCAAGGGGATCGGCCAAAGCAAGATCAATTGTCCGATTCTGTGATTCCACTTCGGACAATTCCTGGCGATATCTTTCAAGAAGGGCCAGATGTTCCCGAATAATCGTTGCAGAAAACCCCTCAAGCGCTCCAATCAAACCCCTATATTTCTGGATATCTGGAATAACTGTTTTTTGCCCAGCCTTTGTCATCTTTGCTGACGGCTCTTCTGCTGCGGCCTCTGAAAGGCCGGTTACTATGACAGCGGCGCCGGCTAATCCTCGTAAAAAGCTACGACGGTCAAGGTTATGTTCGTCCATTATGTACCTTTTTTATGACTTGTGCTATTAGCTATCGGCCATTAGGTTGTTAGCTTAACCTAAGAAGCCACAAATTCAAGAGCCGGTATTTCAAGTGCCTAAAGTACCTCCTTCTCCACCTTGGTCTTACATTCAAAAAAGATCTTGTAAGTTATTTCTTCCGTGTCAAGAGCCTGGGAGAGAATTTCGGAAAGATTTCCTAAGTCAGAAGGACTTATTGTTAAATCCGCTCCCATTGAAAAGGCCTGCATGGAGTCAAGGCGATTTCCTCTCGGATGGACATAAACCACGAAGATCTTTCTACGCATGTCCATCAGAAGAGAGCTTATATATTCCTGAATATTGGCAAGATCGTCTTCTGGCTCAGGCTCATTTTGGTACAAAATAATCAGGTCATATATATGATATCTAAACCTAAACCTGATATCATCCTGTTGATTGATCAACCTCACCTCATACCCCAAGCCGATCAGTTCTTTCTGCAACAGTTCCCTTGCCTGGGACTCAGGACAACAGACAAGTGCTGTCTTAGTGCCCGGCTCAAAAGATTCAAAGCCTTGCAAATCAGTAGCGGCGGTCTTTTTACCTTTAGGCAGCGAAATTCTCTTGGAAGGAACCTCGATTTTTATTCGTTCTTTACAGTTTGGGCATGTAAAATACGCTACGTTATCTGAATCTGATGGCAACTTTTCTTCAGCTATTTTATAGTGCCTGCTACAGCCAGTACAAATTACATCCACCTTACGATCTCCTGTGCTCAAAAAAGATCCTTAGGGTCTTTTTCCCCAATCAACATCTATGCTCAATCCATCGATGTCAGATGTCTTCTCACCTCTCCTGCTCTTGATCTGATCTATCCCATGACGCACGCTTGCTCGATTGCTGGCATATGCCAGAGATATTTTTTCGTCGATAAGGCCTTGTTCGAAGAGTTGAATAATATGCTGGTCAAAGGTTTGCATATTATACGCCTGACCACTTTCTATGATCTCGTAAAATGTCTTTCCCTCGCTTTCTCCATTTATGATAGAGTCCTTGACACGGATGTTAGTCTGCATAATTTCAAATATGGCTACCCTTCCTCCCTTTATTTTTGGCAACAGTCTCTGTCCTATCACCCAGCGTAAAGAATCCGCTAGGCGGAACCTGACTTGGCGTTCTTCTTCTGTTGAGTACATTCCTAAAATACGATTGATGGTTTGGCCGGCGCTTGTCGTGTGGAGAGTACTGAATACAAGATGACCTGTCTCTGCTGCGTTGAGGGTCACATCTACTGTCTCTCTATCACGAATTTCTCCAACCAGTATTACGTGAGGTGCCTGGCGCAGGGCTGCTTTCAATCCGCTGGCAAAGGCATCAATGTCTTTGCCAAGCTCCCTTTGGTTAAAAGTGGCCTTTTTGTGAGGATGGACAAATTCAATAGGATCCTCCAGGGTAATCACATGGAGCTGTTCATTCCTATTAATCTCGTCTAAAATAGCGGCAAGAGACGTGGTCTTGCCGGTGCCGGTGGCACCAGTGAAGAATATTATCCCATTTTTTTCTCTGGCCATTGCCTTGAAACAATCCGGCAATCCGAGTTCCTCAATAGTAGGGATTTTGCTCTCCAGCTTGCGCATTACAATGCTATAGACCCCTCTTTGGGAAAACACATTTACACGAAACCTCGGGCCGCCGGCCAAATCGTAGGAAAAGTCGCATGAGCCGTGACGAAATAGGTCTGTTAAAAGTCGCCTGTCATCATTTATTAAAGTCAGAGCGAGCTGCTCTGTCTGGAAGGGGATCAGGTAACTGGTGGCAAGATCCGTAACAACAGGATGAAGCTTACCATCTGCGGCTACTTGACATGGCCGACCGACTGTAAAATTCAAATCAGATATCCTTGGATGGGCACTAAGCATACCGGTTAGAATTCGATCCAGGTCTGCCCGTTTCATCTCAACCAACCTCTGTAAAGTCTGCAGGCGCGCTTTTGGTAAAAGGTCTAAACTTCTCCTTGTCAATGCACTTATTATAAGCCTCGTCCGAGTGTATCTTTCCCTTTTGCATCAGTTCCATTATGGCATCGTCCAATGTCTGCATGCCAAACTTCTTACCTGTCTGCATGGATGACGGGATCTGATAGGTCTTTCCCTCGCGGATAAGATTTCTAACAGCCGGGGTGGCAATCAAGATCTCAAAGGCAATACATCTCCCCTTTATATCAATTCGCTTGAACATGGTCTGCGATATCACAGCCCTCAAAGCATCAGCAAGGGTCGCCCGGACCTGGGGCTGCTGGTGGGTAGGAAAGATCTCAATGATCCTGTCAACAGTCTTTGCTGCGCTGATGGTGTGCAAAGTACCCATAACCAGGTGACCTGTCATTGCCGCCTCAATGGCCAGAGAAATTGTTTCCAGATCTCTTAATTCACCTACCATGATTATGTCAGGGTCTTCACGAAGGGCCCCTCTCAGAGCTGCACCAAAGGACTTGGTATGGGAACCCACTTCCCTGTGATTTACAAGACACCCCTTGTTTTCGTGGACAAACTCAATAGGGTCCTCTACAGTAATAATGTGATCCTTACGATTGCGGTTGGCATGATCTAAAATTGCGGCAAGGGTGGTGGATTTCCCACTTCCGGTTGGCCCTGTAACCAGGACCAGACCCCTGGGAAGCATCGATAGTTTTGTCATGACATCCGGGAGTCCTAACTGTTCAGCGGTCGAGATCTTACTTGGAATTTCCCTGAATACAGCACCGATGCCGTTTTTTTGCATGAAAAAGTTGGCCCTGTATCTGGCAAGACCTGGAATTTCATGTCCAAAGTCAATATCTCCGGTTTCTTCAAATACCTTGATTTTATTCTCAGGGGCAATTTCATAGAGCATTGCCTTTAATTCATCATTTTCAAGTATTTTGTATTTTATACGTCGAAGGCTGCCTCTAATGCGAAATATGGGAGGAGAACCCGATGTCAGATGGAGGTCAGATGCCCCTTGTTCATGCATTAATTTGAAAAAAGCGTCTATTCTAGCCATATAACAAGTATACCTCCTGGTGAAACACTACAATATATTATCTGGCTACTTTATCGGCCTAATGTCTTGAAAGACTTAAAGGTAACCCTGAACCTTGAACTCTGAACCCGTGAACGTCTGCGATGAAAGTTTAACCCTTGATCGTCGGTTCCTTGGAAGTTATACTATTTTATTGAATCACTTAAGAAGATTCTATCTTTTGTTCTTCCCTTAAAATCCACTTTGCGGGACTTTCTGTGTCTCTTTAAGGGGGCACCGATGGATCTGCCTGGTGAAAAAATTTAGAAGCCCAAACAGAATTTTGACAGAATGTACTTAATATAACTTAATTTTGCATATTTTACCATGATCTCTCTTGAATCATCTATTATTCGACTTAAAGATGTTACCAAAAAATACTTCCCGGACAACATTGTCTTTTCTGGTATTGATCTGGAGATCGAAAAGGGTGAATTCGTTTTCCTGACCGGTCCCAGCGGTGCAGGGAAAAGCACTATGCTACGCATCCTTTTTTGTGCTGAACGGCCTACATCTGGAGAGATCTGGGTGGACGGTATGGCACTCTCATCCCTTTCAAATGCCCAAGTGCCATACCTGCGGAGAAAAATCGGTGTAATTTTTCAAGACTTCAAGCTTCTTTCAAATCGCACCATATTTGATAATGTTGCCCTGAGTCTGGAAGTGATTGGCTTGGGAAAGAAGCAGGCAGAACAAAGAGTAATGCAAGTATTGGAAGGGGTCGGGCTTACAGGAAAAATGAGTCACTATCCGTTGCGGCTATCAGGAGGTGAGCAACAGCGTGTAGCTATTGCCAGAGCTGTGGTGAATAGACCCTCCATAATTCTTGCTGACGAACCCACAGGAAACCTGGACCTGCAAAGGACTGAAGAAGTAATGATGCTTATGGAAGAACTGAATGCCAGGGGGGCAACTATTATTTTTGCAACCCACGATGAAAGACTTTTTGAAAATACTCATCGCAGAGTGCTAAGATTCCTTAATGAAAAAATCAGGATCTAATAATGACTTTGGCTATCCTTTGCCGTAGGGCATTTTCTGACCTTAGACTAAACTTTTGTGCACAGCTTATAACTACAATGGTGGTCAGCCTTTCCATCTTGATTTTTGCCTTTTTTATCTTGCTCTACTTTAACCTCCAGCACTTTGTTGATAGATTTGGTACAGAGCTTGGCATAGTGGTTTTCCTCACTGAAGATACACCAAAAGACCGGATTCCATCCCTCTATCAAAAGCTCACAGGACTGCCAGAAGTGGAGAAAGTAACTTACATATCTTCAGAAGAAGCCTTTGGAAGGCTGGAGAAATTTCTAAAGGATGAGAAAGAAGTGCTTGAAGGAGTTGATCCCCAGTTCCTGCCCCCTTCTTTTGAAATCCAGGTCAACAGGGCAGTGTTCCAGTTGAAGAGAATTAAGCAGCTGGCCGGAGAAATAGACAAGTGGCCTGAAGTATCCAAGGTCCAGTTTGGGCAGGAGTGGATAGACAGACTGTATGTTTTTTCAGGTCTTGTTCGAACTATTGTGGCAATAACCGGACTCCTTTTATTGTTTACTGCTGCTTTCGTGGTCACGAATACCATAAAGCTCACTGTCTATGCCAGACAAGAAGAACTGGAGATAATGCGCCTTGTTGGAGCGACAAATATGTTCATACAAGGTCCTTTCCTTGTCGAGGCCTTTTTGCAGGGCCTTCTGGGCTCAAGCCTTGCGTTAGGAATCGTTTTTGTATGTTATAGGTTCTTACAAGGACTTGAAGCCAAGTCCGAGCTGCTCAGGGGTGTGAATATCTGTTTTATCCCTTGGCAGTATACCGTATCTATAATAGTGAGCAGCGTATTGGTCTGTGTACTGGGCACTGCCTTGGCAATGCGGAGGTCCTTGCGTTTGTGATAAAGCGAAACCGGCTGTGGCTTATTGCTCTGATAATATTATCAATATACGCTTACGCATTTGGCGAAAAAGAGATAGTCACAAAAGAACTTGAAGTCCAACAGCAAAGGCTCAAGTCCCTGCAAGAAGAGATAGCAACTCACCAAGAAAAAGCATCTG
>CAZPBZ010000055.1:0-7634 GCA_964584765.1 uncultured Thermodesulfobacteriaceae bacterium | reverse complement strand
GAGATATTCCCCATCCGCATCGGGAGCATGTCCATAGGCGCACTTTCTCCACACATGTGGGAAGGCCTGGCCATGGGCATCACTTATCTCAATGAGGTGGAAGGAATTCCAGTGGTTATGTGCTCCGGGGAAGGTGGTATGCCGCCCAAGCTCCTGCGCTCTCGCTTTCTCAAATACTTCATACCTCAGATCGCATCCGGCTATTTCGGATGGGATGAGATCATCCACGCCCTGCCGGATATGGTCGAGGACCCATGTGCCATTGAGATCAAATACGGCCAGGGTGCAAAGCCGGGAGACGGCGGTCTGTTGATGTCCTACAAGGTACTGAAGCTCATTGCCGGGATACGCGGTGTCCCGATGCACATCGACCTCGCCTCTCCCCCCACACACCAGACCAAATACTCCATCGAGGAGGCAGTGGCCAAGATGATCCAGTCCATGTCCATGGCCTGGGGTTTCCGCGTCCCTGTCTATCCCAAGATCTCCGGCACCAAGACCGCCCAGGCGGTTCTCAACAACCTGGCCAGAAACTCTTATGCCGGTGCCCTGTGCATTGACGGTGAAGACGGTGGGACCGGGGCGGCTTATAATGTCTCTATGGACAAAATGGGGCATCCCATCGCTTCCAATATCCGGGACTGCTATCTGGATCTGGTCAAACAGGGAAAACAGAACGAACTTCCTCTCATCGCTGCCGGTGGAATGGGCAAGACAGGGAACCTTGCAGCAAATGCCGCTGCTATGATAATGCTGGGAGCCAGTGCTGTAGATATTGGAAAATATATCATGCAGACAGCAGCTGGATGCCTGGGAGATGAGTACAACCGGTGTAACCTTTGCAACACAGGCAAATGCCCCCGGGGCATAACCACGCAAAACCCCAAGCTCTACCGCCGGCTGGACCCTGATAAAGTGGCTGAGCGAGTGGTGGAGGTTTTCAAGAGCGCTGAGATAGAACTGAAGAAGATTTTTGCCCCTATGGGCCGGAGTACGCAGTTGCCAATCGGCATGTCAGACGGCCTCAGTGTTGGAGACAAGGCTATAGCTGAGAGGTTACATATTGATTATGCCTGCTAGTTTCTGTCCGGAAATACTGACAATCGACAGCAATCCCAACGGCCGGCGTGTCTCCTCCAAGGCACTGGAAGAGCAGATACAGCAGGCTGTTACTGATGGAGTCCGGCAACTGGTTATCCAGGCCCAGGGACAACATGGTATTGGCGGCCGGCTCTGGCCCAGAAATGAGAAGGTCTCCATAACTGTTCGCGGGCCGGTGGGCCAGCGCCTGGGCAGCATGGGCATGTCCGGGACGGAGATTTTGGTTGAAAGCAGTGGCTCGGACGATGTGGGCTGGCTCAACTGCGGTGCCAAAATCACAGTGCTGGGAGATGTGACCAACGGGGCCCACAATGCCGGTGCCCAGGGGATTCTGTATGTGCAGGGCGGTGGTGGCGCCCGCTGTGAAACAATGACCAAACGGAATCCCCGCTTTGAACCGCTCCAGTCCTGGTATTTCAGGGATGTAGGGGATTCCTTTGCCGAGTTCAAAGCCGGAGGCATTGCAGTGGTCTGCGGCGTTAATCCTCGAAACCCTGAAAACGTCCTGGGCTACCGGCCCTGCGTAGGCATGGTGGGTGGCACCATCTACTTCAGGGGCCCCATTAAGGGATACAGCGCCAAAGATGTCAAGCTGGTGGATCTGACCTCCAAAGACTGGGAGTGGCTTACTGAAAACATAAAGCCATATCTGGAGGCAATAGACCGGACTGAATACCGCGATCTTTTGACCCAGGACCCATCGCATTGGAAAAAACTAATCGCCCATACCTCTGCAGAGCGCATGGCGCGATTAGGGCTGAAGGTGCCACTCAGCGAATTTCGCACCCAGGTCTGGGAAAAAGACGTGGGCCTGGGAGGTATCTTTGGAGAATATCTGGAGCACCCACAGACGATTCTTCCCTATATCACCACCGGTGCAGACCGCCGGCTCAAACCGGTCTGGAACAACGAGAAATACCTTCCTCCATGCGTGGCCGCATGTCCTTCGGGGATCCCCTCAAATAAACGCGCGGCCCTTATCAGGGAAGGTCGCATGAAAGAGGCCCTTGCACTCGTCCTGAACTACAGCCCGTTTCCTGCAACAGTCTGCGGTCAGGTCTGCCCTAATCTCTGCATGCAGGCCTGCACACGCGCACAATTTGACAGGCCCCTTGATATTGCCGCTATGGGCCGGCTGAGCATGGATGTTCCTGCACCCAAACCTGCTCCTCCTACCGGGCGCAAAGTGGGGATCATCGGCGGCGGACCTGGAGGCATGTCAGCGGCCTGGCAACTGGCCCTCAAGGGGCATGAAGTAGATCTATACGAGGCGGCAGACCGTCTTGGGGGCAAAATGGAACTCTGTATTCCCAGAGAGCGTCTGCCCCATGAGGTGCTGGGAAAAGAGATATCCCGCTTCAATGAGATCGGAGTCCATGTGCATCTTGGGCAGCGGATTGACCTTAAGGCATTCGGGAAGATTTACGAGGATCATGAACTCGTCATTATTGCCTGCGGTGCGCACCAGCCCCGCATTATCCCCTTCCCCGGGAATGAAGATGTCATAGCGGGTATTGAATTCTTAAAGGCTGTTAACCAAGGGAAAAGGCCGGATCTCACGGGTCAGAAGGTCATTATCATTGGTGCTGGAAATGTGGGCATGGACATCGCCTGTGAGGTTTATGAATGCGGAGCGGCATCGGTTATGGCAGTAGACATCCAGCCTCCTGCCAGCTTCGGTAAGGAACAAGAGGTGGCAGAGGCAAAGGGGACCCGGATCATCTATCCTAAAATAACAGAGCGCTACGACAAGGCGGAACGAACGATCTATTTCAAGGACGGCACATCTCTTGATGCCGATACGGTCATCATCTCCATTGGCGAGGTCCCAATTCTGGATTTCCTCCCTCGTGAGATTCACACCGAGCGAGGCTTCATCGTGGTGAACGAGCTGGGTCAGACCTCGGATGTAAAGGTCTTTGCCGTTGGTGATGTCACACGGCCCGGACTTATCACCCATGCCATTGGTGCGGGACGCCGGGCAGCAGAGACAATCCATGCCCTAATGATGCACACAGATTATCAGCCTGAAAAGCGGCCCGCAATTCCCTACGATAGAATTAATCTCGTCTATTATGAGGTCTCCAGTGGCGAGGAATTTGTCCCGGAACAGGAGGCTGACCGCTGTGCCTCCTGCGGGGCCTGCAGAGATTGCCACATGTGTGAAAACACATGTTACCAGGGGGCAATCAAGAGGACAGAGGGGCCAAAAGGAGAATTTGAATATACGGTTATCGAAGATAAGTGCATAGGATGCGGCTTCTGCGCAGCCGTTTGCCCTTGTGGGGTGTGGGAGATGGAGGAAAATATTTGATTCCTTGCATCTGGGGGCTTTTTGAGCGGAATCACTTATTGAGGTATAATAGATAAATGATTGCGATCATTGATTACAAAGCCGGAAACCTTAAGAGTGTGGAACGTGCCCTTAAGAAGTTGGGATTTCCCTGTTGCATAACTCATAACAATGAAGAAATACTCGGCTCCGAAAGGATCATATTCCCAGGAGTGGGGGCAGCGGGGCGGGCAATTGCTGACTTGAGGCATCTTGGTGTGGATGAAGTCTTAAGGCAGGCCCTTGAGACCGGCAAACCGATCCTCGGAATATGTCTGGGTGCGCAGATCATACTGGATAAAAGCGAAGAGAACAGTGCGCAGTGTTTAGGACTGATCAGCGGAGAGGTTAAGCTGTTTCCCTCTCCTCTTTTTTCCGAGGAAAATGAGCGCCTTAAAATACCACATATGGGATGGAACAGCGTTCATTTAATCAAGAGGCATCCGGTGCTGGAAGGGATTAAGCCTGCTGATGAATTCTATTTTGTCCATTCCTATTATCCAGTGCCTGCTTCAGATAAATGCGTCATCGGGACTACTGATTACGGAATAGAGTTTCCGTCAATTATTGGCTATAAGAACCTGATCGCCATGCAGTTTCATCCTGAAAAGAGCGGGACCCATGGCCTGAAAATTCTAAAGAACTTTTGTACATGGAACGGTCATTATGCTAAGTAAAAGGATCATACCCTGTCTTGATGTAAGAGATGGGAAGACCACAAAAGGTATAAAGTTTAAAGAGAATGTGGATATCGGCGACCCTGTGGAAATGGCCAGGTTCTATTATGAAGAGGGTGCGGATGAGATTGTTTTTTATGATATAACTGCTTCCAGTGAGCGGCGGGATATTATGATAGATGTTGTTCGCCGTGTGGCTGAGGAAATCTTTATACCTTTTTCTGTGGGCGGAGGAATCAGGACCATTGAGGATATGCGCGCCGTGCTCCTGGCCGGGGCGGAAAAAGTGAGTGTCAACACCGCAGCAGTGAAGGACCCTGAGATCATTTCCGGGGGGGCCGGGGCCTTTGGGAGCCAGTGCATTGTGCTCGGGATGGACGTTAAAAAGGTCGAGCTTTCTGAAAAAACTCCATCGGGTTATGAAATCGTCATCCATGGCGGCAGGACGTATACAGGCATTGATGCCCTTGCCTGGGCAAAGAAGGCAGAGGACTTAGGGGCAGGCGAGATATGCCTGAATTCCATTGATGCGGACGGTACGAAGCAGGGTTACGAAATCGCGCTGACCTCGCTTATTTCCAAAAACGTGAATATTCCGGTAATTGCCTCTGGTGGTGCGGGAAACATAAATCATATGCATGATGTGCTGAAGTATGCCAAGGCAGATGCTGCACTCATAGCATCTATTGTCCACTATGGGACCTATACCATCAAACAGATCAAGGATGAACTGCATTCCCGCGGCATAAAGGTCCGCAATACCTGGTAGAAATGAAAGCCTTATTGGCCTTTGCAGATGGAACGGTATTCAGGGGCCGTTCCTTTACCGGCCGTTGTGAGACGGCAGGTGAGGTGGTTTTTAACACCAGCATGTCCGGTTACCAGGAGATACTGACTGATCCCTCCTATTGCGGCCAGATGGTAACCATGACCTATCCCCTGATCGGCAACTACGGCATCAATAATGAAGATGTCGAATCCGACAGGATCCAGGTAAGGGCACTACTGGTAAAGGAATACCAGGAATACCCCAGCAACTGGAGGTCCCTGGGGAGCCTTGCTGATTATCTGAAAGCGAGTGACATACCGGGCATTGAGGGGATCGACACCCGTGCCCTGACCAGACACATCAGACTTCAGGGTGCCATGAAGGCTGCCCTCTCAACAGAGGACCTGGAGCCGGATTCCTTGATTGAAAAGGCAAGGCAGTCCCCGGACATGGCCGGCAGCGACCTTGTCAAAGAGGTGACCAGCAAGGAACCCATGTTGTGGCAAGACGGGCGCATGGTTAATCCTGGTATAGATCTTGATCAATTCCAGTGGCCCGACAGGCCTGGCTCGTGGCGTGTGGTGGCCATGGATTTCGGAGTGAAACTGAATATACTTCGATCCCTGGAAAAGAGGGGATGCACTATCCTCCTGGTGCCTGCAGATGTGGACAGCAAGACCATAAACAGACTTGAGCCTGACGGGCTCTTCCTGAGTAATGGACCAGGGGACCCTGCTGCCGTTACCTATGCAGTGGATACCATCAGGGACCAAATAGGCAGACGGCCGATATTCGGCATCTGTCTTGGTCACCAGTTGATTGGATTGGCCCTTGGAGGCAAGACTTTCAAGCTCAAGTTCGGGCACCGCGGGGCCAATCAACCTGTCAAGGATCTGACAACCGGCAAGGTAGAAATTACCTCCCAGAACCATGGCTTCTGTGTGGACATGGAATCCCTGAAAGATCCTGCAATTGAGCTCAGCCATATCAATTTAAATGACATGACCGTGGAAGGTCTCATCCATAAGAAAATACCTCTCTTCTCAGTTCAATATCATCCCGAGGCATCTCCGGGCCCTCACGACGCAACCTACCTGTTTGACAGATTTATCGAGATGATGAAAGGATATCAAAGGCATAAGGGTTACGGGATGCCGGCAGCCACAAGTTCAGCATGAAAGCTAATATATGAACATTGATGTCATTGTCTTATCGATTGCCACACTGATCGGTCTTTACATGGCAGCCAATATCGGTGCCAATGACCTTGCCAATGCCATGGGAACCGCGGTCGGCTCCCGGGCGTTGACCCTGAAGCAAGCGGTGTTGATTTCGATTATTGCCAATGTGCTCGGGGCTACACTTGCAGGCGGATATGTAACCGGCACTATCAGCAAGGGAATTATTGACCCGGGTCTCCTGGCGGACGCACCCAACAACTTGATGCTTGGGATGTTTGCCGCACTCATCGCAGCCGGTCTCTTGGTGCATCTGGCTACATTCTTGGGTCTGCCTGTCTCCACCACACACGCCATTGTAGGCGCTGTGGTTGGCTTTGGGATAATAAGTGTGGGGGCGGGTGCTGTCAGTTGGGGCAAGATCACCGGTATTGCTGTCAGTTGGGTCATTTCACCGGTTGCAGGGGCCCTGTTTGCAGGAGGCATTTACTATTTTCTTGAAAAAAAGGTCATGGCTGCCAAGGACCCCTACGCAGCAGCGGTTCACTGTGCGCCGGCCCTGATCTTCTCAGTGGTGTTGGTACTCATCCTTTCCTTTATATTTAAAGGCCTCAAGAACCTCCATATAGAGTTCGGCTTTTTCTACACGGTGTTACTCACCATTCCTTGTGCGGCCCTGGCGGCCCTGTTTGGCCGGAAGTGGGTACGCTGGCAAGTACATGCTAAATGTGAACTGGGACCCAATCCCCAGGGATTCTCTCCTGCCGAATGCTTCTTTGCCCAGCTTCAGATACTTACATCCTGCTACATCGCCTTTGCCCATGGAGCCAATGATGTGGCCAATGCCGTCGGCCCGCTTGCAGCCATCTTTTCCGTGGTCAAAACCAAGTCCGTGGCCTTACAGGTGGAGGTGCCGTTCTGGATGCTTTTTATAGGCGGCATCGCTGTGGGCGGCGGACTTTATATATTTGGTACCCGCGTCCTTGAAACCATTGGGAAAAACATTACAGAGATTACGCCGATCCGGGGATTTTGTGCCCAATTCGGGGCAGCCACTACCATCCTGATATGCTCCCGCCTTGGTCTGCCGGTTTCAACCACCCACGTGTTGGTAGGATCGGTGGTGGGCGTAGGGCTCATGCGGGGCATAGAGGCGCTCGACCTGCGTATTCTCAAAAATATCGGCTTTTCATGGATCGTGACCTTACCTATTACGATGGTCCTGGCCATGGTTATATACAAGGTGCTCACCCTCTTTTTATTATGAATTTATTATTGTAAAACAGTTACCTGGAGGAGGAATATTTTATGCGCCTATTAATCAGCTCGATGTTTTGCAAATCTCCTTTTGAAGGTCTGCAGAAGCACGCCGACAAGGTCAAAGAATGCGCCCACCTTTTCAGGGAGGCTGTTGTTTGCCACATGGGCCAGGAATGTAAACGCTTTGACCTCCTGACAGAAGAGGTGGCCAGGCTGGAAAGTGAGGCCGATAATATCAAGCGTAATATCCGCAACCATCTGCCCAGGGGCATCCTCATGCCTGTGGATAAATTCCAGTTCTTTGATTATCTCAGGGA
>CAZPBZ010000054.1:0-7768 GCA_964584765.1 uncultured Thermodesulfobacteriaceae bacterium | reverse complement strand
GTGTGGACATTACCTCTTGGATGAAAGTCACCTTCAACCTTGATAGTACGGGGAGAAAGGACCTCCGTCAGGTCTGAGAAGATTTTGTTGGCGGCTTCTTCGTGCGAAACATATTGATCTCTATAGCCGTTGAGATAGAGTTTTAGAGATTTCAGTTCCACTATAAACCGGTCCGGCACATAGGTTATCCTTATGGTTGCGAAGTCAGGATATCCTGATTTTGGGCAAAGACAGGTAAATTCCGGGAAACTTATCTCTATGGTATAATCGCGTTCAGGGCATGGATTCGGCCATGATTCAAGCCCGGCCTTTTTTATTTCTTTTTCTCCGTATTTCATTTTCATTATTTCCAGGCAACTGAGATGGGAAAACTACATGGTACGTTCTATTGGGCAACAAGAATCTTATGAACCGGAACAATCCTGACGCGCTTCCTTAGCCGCGGTAGCTCCTCATACAAAACCTTCCACGTATTAGATGTCGGATGCCCTATGGCAAGAACACATCCATTCTCCATAGACAGTTTCACCATTTTCTTGATTTCCTTTCTGATGGATTCCTTTTGAGTGTCGTGGTCTATAAACACAGCCCTTTCAGCAGCCGGTATCCCCATAGATCTGGCAGTTACATATGCCACACTGTCATGAGTAGTCTTGCTGTCAACAAAAAAAAGACCACGGCGTTTTATTTCAGTAAGAATCAATTCCATGCCCCTTTTACTTGTAGTGAATTTAGAACCCATGTGATTATTTACTCCGATTGCACCAGGCACAGCATCCAGGTCCTTTCTGAGTATCTGTAACATGGAATCAAAATCCATACTAAGACGCAGGACGCCAGGACCAGGGTCAATCGCACTGCTAACAGGCTCCAGGGGTAGGTGTATTAAGACATCTTTGCCGAGATCCTTGGCCTTTTTGGCCAGCTTGGGCGTATAAGGCGCTGTTGGGAGAAAAGAAAAGGAAAGAGGGGCCTCTAACTTCAGAAACTGATTATTAATTGGAAGATTATAACCCATGTCGTCTATAAGTATAGCTACCAAAGGCATAGAGGTTGTGCTTTTCGGTCTTGATGGTTCGGAAGGACGGGAAACTGGTGGTGCAGAATCAAATTCTTCAAAGGGCGGGCGGACTTTTGGTCCTGTGCCCGGTGGTAAAGGAAGCAGGTATAAAAGGGCCACAACTGCTCCGGTTATTCCAAAGGCTATTAAAGGCCACAATAGACGGGGAGAACGTCTTGTGAGATTCTTTTTGCGGTTTTTGTTCCTCGATGAGCGAGATTTAGCCATTTGAGCCTCTTGCAGAACTCATGGATTTTATTTGAGTGCAATACGCAAGGAGGAAAAAAGTCAGAGCCTACTTAGGGTACGTGAGCATTTTTGACGACCTGTCTGCGTGCGACGCACAGGCAGGCGAGCAACGCAGCCATCGGAAAAAAGATGGTATTTTGCAGGAAGTTCACTTTACAGCTTTCGCAGATTTTACTTGTGTAAATATGGCCCACGCCTTTAATATTCTAACTGCTTCTTCTAACTGGTTATCCATGGGGGGCGGCTGTGTTTCTTCTCCATTGTCAACTTCGGAGTCGACAGCTTCCGGCTTATCTTTTTTATCTTTTACAGAATTCAGCTCATCTTCAATTGGCTCATCTTCATTTATCAAGTGCCCCTCTAAATCACGTTCCGTCGGAAAATGAAAGATTTTGTCCTTTTCTTTTGGTTTTTCCAGGGGCGTGTAAGGTACTTCTATATCAGGCTCTATGCCCTTTGCCTGTATGGATCTGCCGTTAGGCGTGTAGTATCTGGCTGTGGTAAGGCGTACTGCAGATCCGTCTTCAAGGGGAATTATGGTCTGGACCGATCCCTTGCCAAAGGTCTGAACCCCTAAAATTATTGCCCTTTTGTGATCTTGTAAGGCCCCGGCAACTATCTCCGAGGCACTGGCGCTTCCTTCATTGACCAATGCTGCAATGGGGTAATTTTGAGGATGCTCGTCCTTATGGGCCTCAAAACGCATTTTTTGTTCTTCGATCCTGCCATCTGTGTAAACAATAAGTCCCTTTTCCAGAAATACGTCAGCTACTTTTACAGCTTGGTCGAGTAACCCACCAGGATTGTTTCGCAGATCAAGAACCAGGCCCTTGAGACCTTTGCCCTCTTCCAGTTCTTTTAAGGCCTTTTCCAGTTCGAAACTAGTCTTGTCCTGGAAGTTACTAATACGTATATAACCATAGCCCTCTTCCAGCATCCTGGAGCGCACACTTATTATGGGAACTACGTCCCTTGTCAGGGTTATGTCTTTAAGCCGTCTCCATCCCTCACGGTATATGGAGATAGTCACGTCGGTCCCCTTGGCACCCCTCAGAAGCTTCACTGCCTCGATCAAGCTCATGTTTTTAGTGGTCTTGTCCTCTATTTTAAGAATTTTATCATTGGCCTTCAGACCCGCTTTGTATGCTGGTGTGCCCTCTATGGGGGACACAACTGTCAGTATGCCATCTTTGAGGCTGATCTCTATGCCTATGCCGGTGAAGCTGCCTTTGGTCTCTATCTGAAGTTCCTTGTAGTCCTCAGGCTTCATGAAAGCGGAGTGTGGATCAAGAGATGTGAGCATGCCCTGTACTGCACCATAGATGAGTTCCTGGGGCGGGATTTCTTCAACATAGTTGCGCTGTATTAGGTCGAGAACAGAACCGAAGATCTTAAGTTGTTCGTAAGTTCCATCTTCCCCGGCAGAGGCAAATTGATGTACCTGGTAAGTGCCTATAACCATGAAAGCACAAATCAGAGCAGTTATAACAAGCCAGTGACGTCCCGACTTTGGAAATTTTTCCATTTTTTTATCTCCCTCAACTAATTATGACAATAAAACATCCAGGGAAGACAGGCAATCTCTATTTTGCCGTTTACAGCAATCCCCTAAATCCATAATGAACTATCACGAAAGACCAAAAAAACGAAAGTGAAGATCTAACCTTTTTATTTAACAACCACCCGGCACAGTGTCTGAAGAAGAAAATCTGGCAGGTAGAAGCTGCGGGATCAGGACTGTTTTTCCCATCCTGAGAAAATATGCATCGGTCATGCCTGCGATAAAATCTCTCACAATGGCCTGGCAAGACTGCCCCTGAGTGTAGCTGTCATCTATCCCATTAAGATAATCCCTAAAAATCACTGATTCATTCCTGTCCTGTTGCAGATCATCCAGAAAGTGTTCAAACAAAATCCTGTAGAGGTCCTTGATCTTGGATGATTCGGTTTTAATCCGGGGATTCATATAGATGAACTCCATATTGAAGGCCTTTAGCTCTGCCAGGGCATTTACCACCTCATGACTGAAGGCTATCTCATCTCTATCCAGGCTGGATTTAATAAGATCCTCAACCAGGCGGTAAACAATAGTCCCGTTTGTATCCCCCAATATCTTTCGGCAATGACTGGGGATCTGATCCCTCCTCACCAGACAAAGCCTGATAGCGTCCTCGATATCCCTTCCCACATAGCTGATCACGTCGGCCATCCTGACCACACAACCTTCGAGTGTCATGGGCCGGAGGTCTATCTGAGGAAAGGAGAGTTTTGTCTTTATCCCCTCATCGAGCGTCTTAAATGTCTTCCCTCTGTGAGGTCTGATTGAGGGGCAATGTATCTCACCATCGTGGCACAGTATTCCATCAAACACCTGGAGACTGAGATTGCATCCCCTACCCTTTCGCTCAACTCTGCGCAGGAAATGAACTCCCTGGACACTATGAATAAACGGAGGAAGACCGTATTTCATGCATAACTCGGCGAGATATCGTTCACCATCATGACCAAAGGGAGGATGGCCGATATCGTGTCCATAGGCAATGGCCTCAATAAGATCCTCATTTAAACGGAGAAAACGGCCTATAGTCCTGGCTATCTTTGATACCAGTTGGACATGAAGCACTCTATGAGTAATATGATCATTGGGAATAAGGGAAAAAACCTGAGTCTTGTCTATATACCTTGCATATGACAGTGAATGCAGAATTCTGTCTGCGTCAACTGAAAACCATTGCCTGTGGTCTGTAGCTAACCGTTCTTCCTCCCTCTCCCGGACAGCATCAACACTGAGGGTTGCAAAGGAAGAAAGCCTTTTTCTCTCGTCTTTTTCCAAACGGTTCCTTTCATCCATGAGGTTTATTGTCATAGACTCAACTCCTCCGGAATATTGATTAATTGGCTCATTAGTTAAATATTCTACATGTGATTTAACAAACTTAAGTTTCCCATAAAAGTCTCATGCGGCCATGCGAAGCAGCGCACCCACAAGAGAATTAACAACTGATTTTCGAGGTACAGGGAAAAGTATACCAAAATTATCATATAGTGCACCCAGAATGGGCGTTCAGCATCATCAAGGCCTCTTCATAGAATCTATCCCGCTCTCTGTGTACTTCTGTGAGATATCTTTTTTGGTCTCTCACAGAGGGCGCAGAGAACGCTGTGGTGTGCTATGACGGTGATACCTATCGGGCAGTTTATACCGTGAAGTTGGCCGGAGTGGTGTGTGCACTTCACGCTTTTCAAAAGAAATCGAAAAAGGGCATTGCCATGCCTAAAGCGGATATTGACTTAATTAGGGCGAGGCTAAGAGAAGCAAAAGAACTCTACAAAAAAGGAGAAAAAGCATGAATGATGATATTAAGGTGGAAAAAAGCAGTGGAAATGTCTTTGCTGATCTTGGAGTTGCCAATCCATCTGTGTCCCATAGAGAACATGTTGATTAGATACACGCTTGCTGGATGCCCGCCTACGCGGGCATGACGGGCAAAGAACATTCGTTATTCCCGCGAAGGCGGGCATCCAGGTATATCACCCAGACTTATTGAGAACTTACAAAAGATAGTCTAAAATGTCCGCCTGCCTGTGGTGAATACAGGGGCCCAGCTATCGTCTGAGCCATGGAAGTGGCAGTTGGTACAGTTTATTGGAGGTGGACCATCACCCATACTACTACCGCTACCCATCTGCCGACTACCACTACCCATCGAGCCGTTCCCTCCTCCATGACACTTGCAGCATGACTTCTTCTGGTATGGGGCGTCGTTGCTGTGATGATGAATATATTCGTTATCGTCTTCGTGACAGCAGGCGCAGAGATATCTCCAATTAGAGGTCGAAAACCCTGTAACAGTCCCGGAAAGCCAATCGCCATTAACTCCTTTCCTTGTCAAGAAGGCGTTGGACGAGCCATGAGGCTCATGGCAATCGACGCAGGCCACCACATAACCCAGTGAGGTCGAGGAAAAGGGCGGGTCGATATCAATACCACGGGTGGCCATTCCTTTACCGTGTTTTTCCAAATCCCAGTTAATAGACAGCAACTCCCGATCCAGTTGGGTGCTGAAGATAACGTTTTTGTCATTATGGCAATCGGTACAGAAGGTGACGTAGTCAACGAGGTTTGACCCGTCCTGGATTGCCGAGCCGGCCGGTCCGGGCTCATAACCCGCATCTGCCCTGAGAGGGCCCTGATATCTCAGACCGGCTTTTGTGACATATTCATACATGGTCTCCTCTTCCCCTTCTTTGTCATCACCCCAGACATTTTCGGTCTCTTCTGGAAGGGGACGTGTTACGGCGCTCTCAAGAACTGGATCAGTCTTCACCCTTTGAGCTATGTGTGGATTGTGACAGCCACCGCACGGGTTGGAGGCCTCCTTGAATCTGGACGGCCATTTCGAGACAATGAAATCTTGAATATCCGAAAGGCTGTGCGATGAGCCACCAAGGCCATTAAAGGCCTCATAGATGGTCTCGGGCCCCGAACTCTGCCCCCCGAAGCTCTGGGTGTAGCTATAATTAATGATTCCTCCATCCTGACATGAATCGGGGCCATGACATAGATAACACATGTCCTTGTCCTGAGAGGGATATTGATAGTTGTCATCAAAGAGGAGATATCCGGATGGCTGGCCCTGGACAGGTTCAGGCTCGGTGCCGTTAATGCTTGCATGCTGTTCGTGACAGTGGGCGCATCCGCCCCTTTCATAGCCTGGCAGACCGGTTCTCAGCACGCCGTAATCCGGCTGGCCGTGGGCGGATCGGCCATAGGCAAGGCCTTTGGAGGTATGACAGGTGCTGCATCCTTCACCGGGCATAAAGCTCTTGTAGTCCCAGCGGAGCAACTTGTCGTAAGGGGAGGCATGAGCGCGATGGCAGGAAAGGCACATCACAGCATCCTTTTCCGGTTCTACCAAGGAGGGATCCAGAATGGAATAGAGATCGGTACGAGCGACCGGGGCTATCATGCTATAGGAATTCGTGGGACCGCCATAGGCGGCGTATTCCCCAAGGCCAGGTAGCGTGATGTCTGTGGGGTGCCGAAGCCAAGGTGATAATCCCGTGCCTATCCCAAGGCCATCGCCACCAGGCAGCGAGCCTGTATCATGGTAGCTGGGGTGGCACCGGGTGCAGAGGGCACTTATGGTCTCTGATGTCGAAAGGTAGTCGGAAGAGCCGAAATATTCGTTATGGCTAGTGTTGACATGATCCTGTTCCCAATCCTCATCTTCTATTCCCTTTATGCCATTAAGGAAACGATAGCTCTTTCCTACCGAAGTACCCTGCGCCTCCAGATCAAGGGTCCCGGCCTTAAGGCAGGCATCGTTTGTATGGTGGGCACCCGTCATGGCCTCGGAATCGGTGACAATTCCGTCATGGTTGTCATCATACTCCGGAGTCCTTCCACCATGACATCCATAGGTACCAGCGCAGGTGAGCTGATGAATCATTTCTCCACCTGGTGCCCGGGTCAACTGGCCATCTGGCCCGGTGATACCGGCCACGTTGTGTCCCTTTGAATCCCCGTTAGAGGCCACATAGTAAAAATTGCCGCCAGCCAAACAATCTTTATATTCAACGCCACCTGTAGTATAGACAACTGGGAATCCGCTTAAATAAATAGTAGCATTAGGATGTGAATGGCAACCTATACAGCTATCGTTATTACCAAAGGAATTCTCTGGAATTAACAGAATCAAGAAAAAAATCAGTATCAAAGAGGCCAAAAATATAACTGCATCTTGAAGATATCCTTTTGTGGTTACCACCATTCCAGCTCCTCCTATAGAGCATGACGCTCATCCCGATCTCATACTTATCTTTATTATACACAGCAATTTAATATAGTTAATGCAGAATGGTCTTCGTTTGTCGTGTTCTACAGGCAAACGAAAACTACATCTAAATTATCCTCGTTGGAACAGTCTGCCATAGAAGAATCTTTTGATAAGTAATGTCGAGTATTAAATGACCCAAGTAATAATTTTATCCTATTTTGGTAAAAATCACTTTTTAAAATATACTCTTTCACCTTGTATGATATGAGATTAGATATTGTTATTGCAAGAGAAATGCCATTTTTTTACTCTTATTTCGTCATTTTTTCTGGGTTTTGGGTGCTATTTCTCAAAAAAAAGATAGATGAGTGTATTTTTTTCCCATTTATGGAAAAAATTTTCCCAAGAAGAATTTACTTTCCAATGGCATTTTCCCCAGGTTGTTTAGAGGTGGAAAGAGAATCATTCCCAATTATTCCAGCCGTCAAGCTCACTCGTGTCCCTATCTCTTGACATACTACGCCATGAAAACTATAATGGTCATAAAAATTATCAAGAGGAAATATAAATGGAAGATTTTCAGCAGATTTTACCGGTTACCAAAGTAAAGAGGAATCTTCTCGATATTCTTAAGCATATGGAAGAAGAGGAGGCAACCATCGCCCTTACCAGAAATGGT
>CAZPBZ010000053.1:0-7775 GCA_964584765.1 uncultured Thermodesulfobacteriaceae bacterium | reverse complement strand
CTTCTGAAATACATTTTTCCGGTCTTTATTGAATGCCTTTATCACCTCTTCCTTCCGGGAAATATACGCCTCGGCTTCAAAGACTTTAGGTATTTGGAGCTTCAGTTCATCCAGTAAGTCTGCCATGTCCTTCTTGAATTCACGACCCTTGCCCTCCTGAAGCTCCACTCCGGAAGGTTTATCCGGATTACGGAAGTTGTAGACATAACACCAGTCAGAAGGTAGAGGGTGTGTGTTTTTGGCTACTTCCTCTACATAAGACCGGGCCAGTTCGGAAAGCCCTGTTTCTTTGATCCCTGCAACATATATGTTGAAATCAGGATGTTTCATTCTCAGGCCAAAAGTGAGGGCCTGGATGGCTCTCTCCTGGGCAACTAAAGGCCTTTCCTCAGTCTCAAGCTGGCTCAGTTGTTGAAAACCCAGGCTTTGAGGATCTATGTTCAGACGGAGTTTTTCCGGATCCAGTGGTACGATAGTAGTCATTTTTACCTTCTCTTACGATCTAAGTGCTCATAGGCAATATCTGTTGCAATCCTGCCCCTGGAGGTCCTGTGCATGTAGCCTCTTTGTATTAAAAAGGGCTCATAGACATCTTCCAATGTGCCTTTTTCTTCTCCTACAGATGTGGCAAGGGTATCAAGCCCGACCGGCCCGCCCTTGAACTTGTCTATGATGGCAGCTAAAATTTCACGGTCCATGCGATCAAGACCCTGATGGTCAACTTCCAGCAAGCGCAGAGCCTTGTCTGCTATCTGACGGGATATGCTTCCGTCGGCCCTGACTTCTGCATAGTCCCGGACCCTCCTTAGGAGCCTGTTTGCTATTCTGGGGGTGCCTCTTGACCTCCTTGCGATTTCAAGAGCACCTTGTTGGTCAATTTTAATGACCATGAGCCTGGCAGACCGATTAACGATTGCGCATAGTTCGTCATCCTGATAAAAGTCTACTCTCAGTACTACGCCGAAGCGATCCCTGAGGGGCGGTGAGAGCAGCCCGGCCCTTGTGGTTGCCCCAACCAGAGTAAAATGCGGAATCTCGATCTTGATGGTCCTTGCGCTGGGGCCTTGTCCGATTATCAGATCCAACTGAAAGTCCTCCATCGCAGGGTAGAGTATTTCCTCCACCACAGGACTCAGCCGGTGAATTTCATCAATGAACAGCACGTCTCCCTGCTGTAAATTAGTCAGTATGGCGGCCAGATCTCCCGGCCTTTCTATCACAGGACCAGAGGTGGATATGAAGTTCACCCCAAGCTCTGTTGCAATTATGTGGGCAAGAGTGGTCTTGCCCAGGCCTGGCTGCCCGTGGATCAATACATGGTCAAGGGCCTCGCCTCTTTTTCTTGCTGCAGTAATAAAGACATCAATGCTTGCCTTAACCTCCTGTTGACCTATGTATTCAGAAAGGGTCTTCGGCCTTATTCCAGGCTCGAAAGATTTGTCTTCCTGCAAGGGTTCAGGGCTCAGATTCGTGTCATCCGTTCTGTTTGCGATGTTTTCTGCTGTCATGCCTGTTTTATACGACTTTTTGCCAGACCCTGCAGGGCTTTTTTCACCAGATCTTCAAGGCTTGCACTATCACCTGCAGATGCAAAAGCCCTGGCAAGGGCGGCCTTGGTCTCAGATGAACCATAACCAAGATGGGTGAGTGCTGAGAGTGCGTCATCCCACAGGTCTCCCTTACCCGGTTGCTCAATATGCGGGGATGATTCCATATCCCACTGTCTTTTCGTTAGTATGGCCTTAGCCTTTTCCTTTAGATCAATACACAGTCTTGCCGCGGTCTTTTCGCCTATACCTTGGATGGCCCTAAGTCTTTTATTCTCTTCTCTGGCCAGTATCTGTAAGAGCTCTTCAGCAGAGAGCATTGACAGGATGTTCAGTGCCAGTCTGGGGCCTACTCCTGAAACTTCCAGCAACAGCCTGAACATGTCTCTCGCTTCAATTGTTTCAAATCCATAGAGTGAAAGCGTGTCGTCCTTCCACACAAGGTGGGTAAAGACTGTCAGTTCATTACCGGATGGAGGCAATTTGACCAGGGATGAAGAGGGCATCTGAATTTCATAGCCGACCCCATTCACATCAACCATAACACCCCGGTCCCATTGACCCTGTTTCTCGCCCCTGATATAGCCGATCATCACCCCTTCCTTTTCCCTGAATCAGGTATTGGCCGGCTGCCCGAAGAGTGGGCATGGCATATAGCTACAGCAAGTGCATCCGCAGCATCCTGGGCGGGTTTTTTGGACAGGTTGAGAAGTACCCTCACCATGTGTTGTACCTGGGTCTTTTCTGCCCTGCCGTAGCCAACCACTGCCTGTTTAACCGTCATGGGCGAGTACTCGAATACAGCGAGACCTCCATGGACTGCCGCCAGAATTACCGCCCCCCTGGCATGACCAAGTAGCAAAGCAGCCCTTGCGTTGACTGAATGAAAGACGCCTTCTACTGCTGAGACTGTTGGATTGTGCCGGTCTATTACTTCCTTTAGACCTGAATAGAGTCTTTCGAGCCGCTCTGCAAAGGTGAGTTCCGTGCGGGGACGGATGATACCTGCATTGACGAAATGAAGCCTGTTATCCTCCCATGACACAATTCCATAACCAGTAGCCCTCGATCCGGGGTCAATACCCAGGATGATCTCCCTTGGCATCCCTATCCGACCTTTTCAAGGATTTCATCAGGAATATCAAAGTTGGCGTAAACGTTCTGGACATCGCTGTTTTCTTCCAGTGCCTCCATAAGTATCAGGAGTTGGCTTACCTGCTTTTCATCCTCAATATTGACCGTGTTGCTGGGTAACCTGGTGATTTCGGCGGTCAGTACAGGAATGCTATTGGCCTCCAGGGCGGACTTTACGTCTTCAAAGGATTCAGGGGCGGTGTATATCTCCCATTCGGATTCCTGCTCTTGTATATCTTCGGCATTTGCTTCAAGGGCTATAGTCATAAGGGTTTCTTCATCGGCCTTGTCCTTCTCAACCAGTATGAGTCCTTTTTTCTCGAATATCCAGGCCACGCTTCCCGGCTCTCCAAGGTTGCCGCCCCTCTTGGCAAAGAGATGCCGCACATCCGCTACGGTGCGCTGGCGATTGTCTGAAATAGTTTCAACCAGTATTGCCACGCCTCCCGGACCGTAACCCTCATATGTGACTTCCTCGTAATTTGCACCCTCAAGTTCGCCGGTACCCTTCTTTATTGCCCGCTCTATATTGTCCTTGGGCATATTTTCGGCCTTTGCAGCCGCTATTGCAGTCCTCAGTCTTGGGTTGGCTGCAAGGTCTCCACCACCTATACGGGCGGCTACCGTTACTTCCTTTATGATCTTGGAGAAAGCTTTACCACGCTTGGCGTCCTGTGCTGCCTTTTTATGTTTTATTGTGCTCCACTTTGAATGACCGGACATAACGCCTCCATTTGTTTAATTTTTTCAAAATACTATAAACTCAAGATTTTTCTAAAAGGCAATGCACTAAATACGTTCGAAAAAACGGCTTAGGTCTTTATTGAGAAAGTGCTCTATCTTTCCAAGGTAGCGGCCATGAGTAATCAATATCTGCCTCCTGGCCTGGTCCTCTATGAGTTTATGTATCCGGTGTTTCACCCTGTTCCAGAGATCCTTTTTGTAGGCGGTCTCAAGGGGGATCAAGTTATCAAGGTCTTTTAGAGTATTTTTTGTGAATTTGGGAAAAAGTATCCGTTGAACACACAGAGAAGCTAATGCCACGACCAGCATGGCCCACGCAATCGGCCAAAGGAAATGTTCAAAACTCATATTTCCGGCCAGTAGGGCCCCTGCAAGCGGGGTGTCCGGATAGCCGGTTAAGAGCTTCATAGCCAGATCTCCAAAAAAGAAGGCCAGTATGGCGGCCATACCCCATGTACGGAGGACCCCTTTGAATTTATGAATAAATCGTTTCTGGAAAGCGACCATGGCTTCTATTTCCAGACCAAGTTCCCTTACGACTCGATCCACTTCCTGGAGTATGTGGTTTAGTCTCATCTTTGGCGCTGAACTCATGGTCTGTTTGAGTTCTTCCCGTTCATTCATCCATGTTTCAAAGCCCGTGGGAGGCACTTTGCCCTCCTGAGGCGCAAAGGTGAGATATATCCTTGGCATATCCTTTCTGCCTGTCATCTGTGAAAGGTTCCAGCACAGGGTCCCATAAGACCTCAAAAGGTCGGACACGCTTTCGCATTCGTCAATTCGATTCAGTACGTAAATGACCCTGTCTTCTCCGGTGGAGCCGGGGAGAATACTCCGGATGGCCTGATAAGTTTCCTTTATTGTTCCTGCCTTATGGGGATCGAACATCAGGATGATGAGGTCTGCCAGTTTTGCCAGTTCTCCCACTACACCAAGGTAGTCATAGCCCCTATCCTTTTCTGTGACCGAATCCAGCATTCCAGGGGTATCTATGATGACAAAATCTTGAAGTACGGGAGTATTTGCCACCCTTTTTAAACGCGTATGGGATAGAAGGCTTTCACCAAAGTGCCTCAGAGGAGCAAAAGGGAGACGCTCATCATTTACTACTGTGCTACCAGGTATCTCTCCCTCTGTTTCGTTGGGCTCTGGTGCGGCCAGGATGGTAAAGCTGTCATCAGTAGGTGCCTGACCAGTGCGCTGGATTTGGCTTCCCAGGATTTCGTTGATAAAGGTCGATTTTCCAGATGAGTAGTTGCCGATTATAAGGACCACTGGCTTCCATTTAAGGGGAGTAAGCAGGTCCTTGATGTCCAGGCCGTAACGCTCAAAAAGTGGGCCCATCTTGTTACGCAGTAGTTGTTCAAGCTCTTTTGTCAAGGTCTCAGCGGCCTTTCCCGTTTCCATACAGGACTCCTCTCAGGCACTTGCATTCCTGATACAAGGGCAATTCTATAGTCATAACCGTTCACATTCCTTGGCATGGAGTGTGAATAATTACCTACATCAAGTTGGCTGAACTATAGGACCTTATCGTAGCAAATAAACAGCATATCACCAATATTATCGTTGAAAAGTCTTTAAGCCTGTCCAAAATGTAGCCCATCAATTGGCCTGAGGCTACAGATTTTAAGATAAATATTTTTAAATTAGCTATTCGGAAAGCTCAGAAATTTATTTATCGGCTTAAACTGCTACTGGTAGTGGTATCATGGGAAGGTTCTGTCGTAACAGGAAATATGGAGATAAGTAAGTAAAGATAGGACATAGATTATGATTAACTCGCTGATTTGCCGTGAAAATACTTTTGTCGAGCGAGCGGAGCGAGCGGGTGACGAATTTTCATGCACGGAGTTGACGAAGCCCTGGGCATGAAAATTTAGGTTGCGATCGCGAGCAAAATTGCAACTGCGGGCTCCGGATGTATTAGGCCTTTCCGCAGCAGGACCCGGGCCCTGAACAGTTCGGGGCATCTCCGGGGCTGAAGCCACAGCAGGCCGTATCACCTGGGCCTGGAAGTCTTGAGCCTTGGGATCCGGTAAAGGATGAGCTCGAGGATATCAATTTTGTGAGATCTTCAGATCCGCAGGAAGGACACTTCACCTCGGGTTGGTTGGGAAATACCAACATCTCATTAACCTTTCCACAGACTTCACATCGGTATTCATAGATCGGCATAGCATTCACCTGTTACTTAAAGAAATTATGAATTTTGAATGATGAAATTAGAAATTGGAAATTTGGCCTTCATGCTTTTGTTTCGTCTTTCCCAAATTTCTACTTTCTAATTTCAAGTTTCAGGCCGTGAACGGCTGCCTTTAATGTTGACACTGATGGCCTTCCTCGCCATGTCCTTGACATGTGGGGCCTGTTATACCCTTGAGGCGGTTTGCAAGGAAATCCTCCATCAGCCGCGCCGGGTCCTCGGTGGTCACACCTGCAATGACTTGTATCCCGGCAGCCGTTATTAATTCCACGGCCCTGCCTCCAATTCCTCCACATATTAAATGTGTAGCTCCCAATTCGTGAAGCCATTGCGGCAGTGAGCCAGGCTCATGGGGAGGAGGTACAAGGAGTTGGGTCTTGGCTATATTTCCATTCTCAACATCTATTATAGCAAATTGGGCTGCATGGCCGAAATGGCTGCTCAGCATCCCGTTTTCAATTGGTATTGCGATTTTCATGTGTTCGATTCCTCTTTCTTTTCCTTATTTTTTTCGGCTAAGGCCTGAGTGACATTGATTACGTTTCTTCCAATTTTTTGAAAGGCGTCTGCTGTATGGCTGTTGGGGTATGAAGCAATAATCGGCCGTCCGGCATCCCCTGTGGTGACGATCCTGGGATCAACAGGGATGCGTCCGAGGAAGGGAATATCCAACTCTTTAGCCAGCTTCTCTCCGCCGCCTTTTTTAAAAATGTCTATGGCCTTGCCGCAGTGTGGGCATATCATGCCACTCATATTTTCTACAATGCCTAAGACCGGCATGTTGATTTGTTTGCAGAAGTTTATGGATTTTCTGACATCCAGAAGCGATACCTCCTGGGGCGTAGTTACTACTACTGCATAGGCGTCAGGTATGGTCTGAGCCACAGTCATTGGCTCGTCACCAGTCCCTGGTGGCGCGTCAATTATCAGATAGTCGAGCTTTCCCCACTCGATTTCGTAAACAAACTGCCTTATAGCAGATGTCTTGAGGGGCCCACGCCATATAACCGCAGAGTCTTTTTTGGGCAAAAGGGGTTCTATAGACATAAATTTCAGGTTGGGCGAGTAGTAAACAGGTCCAACCGTGCCATCCGGCCGCTGTTGAAGCTCTCCCTTTTCAATACCCAACATCTTGGGCACATTAGGCCCGTGTAGATCTACATCCAGGAGGCCGACATAATAATTTTCAAGGGAAAGCCCGATTGCCAGGTTTATGGCTACAGTGCT
Source organism: uncultured Thermodesulfobacteriaceae bacterium (assembly GCA_964584765.1). Lineage (GTDB taxonomy): Bacteria > Desulfobacterota > Dissulfuribacteria > Dissulfuribacterales > UBA3076 > UBA3076. The sequence goes on along the minus strand of CAZPBZ010000053.1, from coordinate 917 downwards.
TTTACCAACACCGCCCTTGCCGCTCATTACCATGATTTTATTGTCTATGTTCCGTAGTTTTTCCCGAATCCTTTCGTCCTGCTCCTCAAGAACAGGATTTGTCATAGGATTTGCTGGTTTTTCCTTCAATCGTTTATTCTCCCTATAATTAGTTCTTTTGGCCAAAAACCTTCGGCCACTGTTCAAGATGATGACTAATTTATCCTATGCACGGACATTTTGCACCATGCACTTTCACTTTTTCTTCTGATCAAGGGCAATCTTTTCTAATTTTTTCCAAATTTCTCTTATAGCCATGGCACCCGGCCCGTCTGAGTTTTCTACCAGGGGCTTGCCTGCAACCACGCTTGATACGGCATCGGGATCAAATGGAATCAGGCCCAACATGGAAATTTGTCTCTTTAAACAAGTCTCCTGAATTTTTTCTGCAACTTCCTGGTTCAGGTCTGATTTATTTATACATACGCATGTAGGGATCTTAAAGTGTTCCGCAAGATCTACCACGCGGTTGAGGTCATGAAGTCCGGATATTGTCGGTTCTGTAACCACGAGTATCAGGTCAGCACCGGCAAGAGACGCTATTACAGGACAGCCGATGCCTGGTGATCCATCAACCAGTATCCAATCTGCCCTTAATTCCTCAGCAATGGCCTTGGTCTCTTTTTTTACCAGGCTGACCAGCTTTCCGGAGTTTTCCTCCCCGATGCCAAGTTGAGCATGGACCATTGGCCCGTAATCAGTATCTGAAACAAACCACGAACCGCACAGATTGTCCTTTAGGTTTATGGCCTCTTCCGGGCAAAATTCAGCACAGACTCCGCATCCTTCACAGGATAATGGATCAATCTCCGCTGATTCGAGGGTTGTTATGGCATCAAACTGACAAAGTTCTTCACAGATCCCACATGCCGTACATA
>CAZPBZ010000052.1:0-7783 GCA_964584765.1 uncultured Thermodesulfobacteriaceae bacterium | reverse complement strand
GACGGCTAAAAAGAGACCATGGTGTTGAGACCAAAGCAATGCGATTCAATGGATCAGTTCTTTCTTCTTTCACTTTCATTTATTACGTATTCCGGATTTTCGGCTCAACGGCTCAACGACTCAACTATTTGACGATCTCTGATGGATGAGATTTTTCCTTCGGATAAGAGAGGCGAGGCAGGGTTGCCCATTTCGGGACAAAGGCATTTTGTATCGTATCAGTGGAAGGAATATATGATTTAAGGTCTATCACGGGTGAATCATTGAAGGCATCGATTGAATCAATCCGGATGACATTGCCTTTGATGGATAGAATTTTACAAACTGACAGACCAATAAGATTAGGCCTGCAAGGGGAATGGCAGGCAAACACACCTGTTAAAGGATTGCTCATATTGCGTCTGGGATGGACACGTAAGACACTCCTTTTCTCGGGGGTATCATTTTTATGAAACCAATACAGCACTATTACATGGGAAAACTGATCCAACCCCAAAAGGGCATTGGCATATTCCTCGTAAATCTCTATGGTCGTAATTCCTGAATCCTTTTTTACCTTTCCCGCTGCAAATACCTGGAAAGTATCCATTGAGCCTCCCTGCCTTTCTTCTTCTTCTTCTTCTTCTTCTTTATTATCAATTAATTATGTTAAAATCAGCTCATCAGCCATTCAGACTCCTGAGCCTCTCAAGGACAGAGGCCATGTCTGCGGGCAGATTGCTTTCCCATTTCATTTTTTCCCCTGTGATAGGATGAGTAAACTGCAAACAGGCGGCGTGAAGCATCTGTCTTCGAATCGGAATAACTGAATGTCCAACCCTGAATTCCGTCGGCCCACGATATAAGGAGTCTCCCAGGACAGGATGCCCCAGATAACTCATATGGACACGGATCTGGTGTGTCCTCCCTGTGCGTATTTTCAAAGATAAAAGGCTTGCGCCCTTGAGCTCTTCAACAACCTGCCACTCGGTAATGGCAGATCTTCCATTTCTGGATCTAATGGACATCTTCTTGCGATTAACAGGGTGACGTCCAATGGCTGAATCCAAACGACCGCTCCTGTCCCGGAGCCTGCCCCGGACCAGGGCCAGATAGGTCTTGTCAATCATTCCCGACTTGAACTGCTCTGTTAATCCCCGGTGTGCCTCATCATCCTTTGCTACAACCATCAGGCCTGATGTATTCTTGTCAAGCCTGTGTACAATGCCCGGTCTGAGATACCCGCCTATACCCGAAAGATCTTGGCAATGGTGCAGAAGGCCGTGAACCAGGGTGTGATCCTCATCCCCTGCCCCTGGATGGACAACAAGACCGGCTGGTTTTTCCAGCACAAGTAGGTGGCTGTCTTCGTAAACGATTGCCAGGGGGATCGTAACAGGTTCAACAGACAGCGGTTTTAAAGCAGGGATATGGATATCAATGCTGTCTCCGGCCTGAACCCTGAGACTTGAGGACGTTCTGACATATCCCCTGACTTTTATATGGCCGTCGTGTATGAGGTTTTGAATTTGCGACCTCGAGAACCCAAGGTCCTTTAAGGCAAGAAATTTATCCAGTCTTTTTCCGGCGCCATCGTCATTTACCTTTATAAATATGTACTTGGCGATGTCTGCCATAATACATGACGCCTATCGCAACCCGTGTTTTGACGGGGAATAGGAGCGCCTTTGGTCCACGCCCCCAGACCTTGGAGAGCAGCATGAAATAGACTATACTCCAACCTCGACTGCTGCATTCGCATCATTAAAGATGGATTCGATTCCCTTGGTGATCTCTTCTTCTTTTTTATCCTTGGCAACGGAAAGTTCTTTGACGAGTAAACCCTTGGCAGTATCCAGCATCTTTTTTTCACCAAATGAAAGGGGCTTATCCATTTGCAGGATATAGAGGTCCCTCAAGACTGTTGCCAGATCGAAAATCGAACCTGTTTTTATCTTATCCATGTACTCCCTGTAACGACGGTTCCATGTCTGAGGAGTGAACTCTACGTTTTTTTCCTTTAAGATGGCATAGACCTGTTCAACCTGACTATCTGAAATAACTTTCCTAAGTCCGATGTGTTCGGCATTTTCCCTGGGGACCATTATTTTCATGTCATTGTCAAGGATACGTATCACATAAAAAACATGTTCGATCCCGGATATTGACTTTTCCTCTATACCCTCGATCAAACCCACACCATGTGCGGGATACACTGCTATATCGCCAACATTAAACATACTGATTAACCCCTAATAGCTTCAAAAAAAATCCATAAATTGTAATCATTTTAAAAATCAATATAACATATTTCCCAATTTTCCGAAACATGCCGGACCGATCATATTACAACTTTCGACCGCCAAATGCAGTGGCTTGTGTTCTTGGTAAGCGTTCACTGGTTCAGGGTTACTTTTTTTGGCCTTGTCAGATTTTCTGAACCCTAACCTCTGAACCCGTGAACGATCAGTATTTCTTTGCAGATTTCAGTGGCGATTGGTAAGAATGCATATCTATGGCACAGCCCGGCAAACAAAATAACGTAAAGCATAAGAAAAGGCCGAAACCGGCACCATATGTCTGGGCAGCAATTACCTTCCTGTCTATAGGGCTCCTTTTCATAGCCCCAGGGGTGGATCTGCCGCTGATCGTGCATCGAATAGCCTGGCCACTCAGCCGTCTCTTGATAATCATGGCCTTTAGCCTTGGCTTGAGTGCTCTGGTAGAAGGAATGGGTTGGTCTGAAATAGTTGCGAGACTATCCAGACCACTCATGCGTACGGGCAACTTCAGTGACCGGAGCGGGACTGCCTTTACAACAGCCTTTCTCTCAGGTGTCGCTGCAAACACCATTCTATGGAATGCATATAAAGAGAAAAAGTTAAGCAGACGAGAGATGCTTCTGTCCACACTCTTGAATCTGGGTCTTCCTTCCTACACGCTGCATCTGCCAACTACCATTGCCATAATTATACCCCTGGTCGGGACGGCCGGATTGATATATGTAAGCCTGACCCTTGTGGCTGCATTGCTCAGGACCGTGATAGTCCTCATTCTGGGCCGCTTAATCCTGCCATCACCAAAGAAAATGGGGAAATCAGGGCTGGAATATCAAAACAAAGAAGAAGTGGAACCACGAAAGGAGCGAGTAAAAAAACTCCTGGCCCGATACGTCCCGGGCCGCCTGAGCCAGATCGCCATGTATACCGTGCCCATCTATATTATGGTAGTTCTCCTTCAGCAATGGGAATTTTTTGAGTGGCTTCAGGACAAGAGCGCATCAATCATTACCATTAAGGCCCTGCCTGTGGAAGGCATATCTGTGGTAGTATTCAGTATAGTTGCGGAATTCACAGCCGGAGCCGCCGCAGCCGGGGCCATGCTGAGTGCAGGAGCGCTCACTGTGAAAGAAACCGTGCTGGCACTTCTTTTCGGCAGCGTAATTGCAACCCCTGTAAGGGCCCTGAGACACCAACTTCCGATATATCTGGGCATCTTTCAGCCGAAAATGGGTATAATCATACTCATGATGGGTCAAACTCTGCGTGTTATAAGCGTTGTGATAGTGGGTGTTATATATTTTCTCATGTATTGATTTGAAAAGAGTAAATTATGAAAAAAACCTCGTATTTTCTGTCATTATCCCTATTTCTCCTGGCATTTTTAGCGGCTTTTGACCTCCCGGCCCGGTCTGAAGTAAACAAAAACAAGGATAATATCCTCATGGTTAGTATCGACGTGACACTGGATATGGAAAACCGCCGGATAAAGGGAAAGGCCTTAACAAAACTCCCCATGGAAAAACCTGTGCGGATACATGTGGGAGGCGTGGAGTTAGACCGTGTCACCCTTGCGGGGCAAACCATAAATCCTACCATTGAAGAAGACTCGTTTAGTGTAACTGCTTCTGGCAGAAACAGATTGCTCGGGATTCAATTTCATAGAGATTTTCCACCATTGAGCCCCAGGACCGGCGCAAAAAATGACCATACAATGACAGATAGCTTCATAGACACAAAAGGCGTTGTATTTCTTGATGGCTGGTGTCCGACATTGGAGGGGCTTGCCCGCTACGAGCTCAAAGCTGCGGTGCCTGCAGAATTCAAGGCCATATCTGAGGCAGATGCCGTGAAGGTGGAATCCAGGGGAAAGACAAGCATCTATATCTTTGAATTTTCCCACCCAAGGACCGGCATTTCACTGGTTGCAGGCCCGTATCAAGTCAGCCTGGAAAGCTACAAGGGTACTGAAATTGCGGCATACTTTTTCCCTGAGGATAAAGAACTCGCACGGAGATACATTGACAAGTCCAGACACTATCTTGATCTCTATGAAGGCCTCCTTGGCCCATATCCGTTCAAGCGATTTGCAATAGCGGAAAACCGTGCCCCCACAGGCTATGGCCTCCCCACTTACACCCTTCTCGGGCAAGAGGTGGCAAGACTCCCATTCATTGTTGACACTTCCCTGGGCCACGAGATACTCCACTCCTGGTTTGGAAATTCTGTCTATGTGGACCCAAAACAAGGTAACTGGAGTGAGGGGCTTACTACATATCTGGCAGACTATCTGTATGAAAAACAGAAAGGCCGGGGGAGCGACTACAGGCATCGATTGCTTGTGGACTACCAGAGCTACGTCCATGAAGACAAAGCCATGTCCCTTGCGCAGTTCAGGTTCAGGACAGACAGAGCCTCAAAGGCCGTAGGTTATGGCAAAGGGGCGATGTTGTTTCACATGTTGAAACAGGAGATAGGTGAAGATGCCTTTAACAAGGCCCTGAAAAGATTTGTCCTGGATTACCGGTTCAAGATGGCGGGCTGGAGCGAGTTGGAAGCAGTCTTTTCAGACACAAGCAAAAAGGACCTATCTGTCTTTTTTGACCAATGGCTTGAGAGAAAAGACGTGCCGGTACTCACCATAAGCAAGGAAAATATCACTTATCCGGGCAACGGGCTCCAAAGTCTAAAAGTGACTATACACCAGGGTACGGAAAGCCCTTACTCCCTGTTAGTGCCTCTGGTATTAGAAACCACATCCGGGGAAGTGCGCTGCAGTGTCCGTGTAAAGACTGAAAAGGAATCTGTGGACATCGGAATCAAAGGACGGCCTCTTTGCGTGACCTTGGACCCGGACTACAGTCTGATGCGCAAGTTGGATTCCTCTGAATTCCCTCCTGTGCTCTCCCGCCTCCTGGGATCAGAACACAAGTTCTTCGTGCTGCCTTTACAAAGTCCGGAAATCTATGGTCAATTTTCTGTTTTTCTTCAATCACTGGGATTTGAAGAAAAAAACATTGACAGCCTGACCGACTCATATCTGAATAAGGGTTCATTGCTAATACTGGGAGACCCTGCCCCGAGGCTTGAACGACTGACTGGGGAAATGCCGGGCCCGGACAGTGGAGTCATCATCACTATTAGAGAAAATCCCATAAACCCAACAGGTGTGGTGGGCGTGGTAAAGGCCGGTTCTTCAAAAGAACTGGAGCTTATTTTGAGAAAACTCACTCACTACGGGCGCTACAGTACATTGAGGTTCAAGGACGGCAAACTGGTGGAAAAAAACACAGCAGTCACTCAGAATGGAATACGCCTGGCCCTTCAAACCGAAATTATGGGGATTGCTGCCAGTGATCTCTCTCCGGTGGACCGGATAATCAACGACGTATCTGAAAAGCGGGTGATCTATGTTGGAGAATGTCACGACAGGTTTAGCCATCACATGGCCCAATTGAGGGTCATCCAGGGGCTCGATAGACGGGATCGCAACATTGCCGTAGGCATGGAGATGTTCCAGCGCCCGTTTCAGGATGTACTTGACAGGTATCTGGACGGTCAGATAGACGAAAAGACATTCCTGAAAGAGAGCGAGTATCTTAAAAGATGGAGTTATGATTATCACCTCTACCGCCCGATCATAGAGTACTGCAAGGAGCATGGTATTCCGATCCTGGCGCTCAACCTTCCGGCGGAAATTTCAGAAAAGGTGGCAAGAAAGGGCCTTGAGTCCTTGTCAGACGAAGAGTTAAAGCAGGTGCCGGTGGAGCTTGACTGGTCAAATACAGTTTATAAAACACGTTTGAGGCAAATTTTTGAAGAACACCCTGAAGGCGAAGTCAAGAATTTTGACGACTTTTATCAGGCCCAGGTCCTTTGGGATGAAACAATGGCGCAGTGCGTCCACGATTATCTGAACAATAATCCGGACCGTCAGATGGTGGTGCTTGCCGGCAACGGACACATTGCCTTTGGCGACGGTATTCCCTCAAGGACTCACAGGCGCGGGAAATACGATCAAGCAATAATAATAGCTAACGCAACCTGTGATAACATAGAACAGGACATGGCAGACTTCTTCCTGTTCCCCCCTATGGTACAACCGCCCTTTTCCGCCAGGCTGGGAGTGATTCTCAATGATGAAGACAATAGAGTGGTGCTGAAGAAAGTCATGCATAACAGTATTGCACAGAAATCCGGCCTGAAGTCCGGGGATTTGTTGTTGAGCTTTGACGGAGAGCCTGTTAAGGACATTTCCGACCTCAAGCTCGCCCTGCTTTTTAAGAAGGAAGGGGACACCGCCAGGATTGAGGTCAAAAGAACAAAAAGGTTCGCACGAGATAAGGTCCTTGAACTTACAGTAGGTCCCTTTAAACCTCTGAAAATGTCATTTAGCCATCCGCGTATGGGAAGCAGAAATAAATAACTTATTCAGATTGCGCCGGATTTTTATTCGTCTTCAAGGCGCGAGGAGAGAGCATAACGGGTTATGTGAATGCCTCCAAATCCGTTCAAAAAAAGGGGCTTAGAGAAAATTTTTTTGAGGAATATGAAAAATGAGGTCAGTAAAGGTAGCTATTAGCTCTAACGCCCTGGTCTGCTGTCTGAAGTTTATTGTCGCCTTGACGGGAGGCAGTGCATCTATGTTCGCAGAGGCCATACACTCTCTGGCTGATACCGCAAACCAGGCATTGCTGTGGATAGGTATTCGCAGGAGTCATATAGGTCCATCCCGTGAATTCCCCTTTGGGAGAGGTCAGGAGCAGTTTGTGTGGGGGCTTATATCCGCATGCGGCGTATTCTTTGTAGGTGCCGGAGTCACCGTCTATCACGGCATCTACGGGCTGCTGCATCCCTACGAGCCTGAGATCAATAAATGGACAGTCATTGTCCTTGGGATATCCTTTCTGGCTGAAGGAGGTTCACTGGTAGTTGCCTGGCATGACAGAAAAAAGGGGGATACTGTAAACCTGGCAGTACTCATGGAGGACAGCGCAGCGGTCTTTGGCGTAATCCTGGTTGCTATTACCCTGTTTCTCACAAAATATACAGGTAAGGTCTACTGGGACTCCATTGGCTCAATAGTCATAGGTATCATCCTGGCAGTCATTGCAATAGTCCTTATGCGGGAGAATCTGCATAATCTCATTGAAAAGGCATCGCCCAAAGAACTACAGGATGAGGTAAGAAAGCAGATCTCTTCTTTTCCGCTCGTGGAACATATCAAGGACATTCGGATGATCCTACTGACACCGTATGAACACCGTACCCGTGCCGAGGTGGAGTTTAACGGCTATCTCCTCATAAAAGAGATGGAAGACAGCCTGAGAGATGACTTCCATGAGATTGAGACATTTGGGGACTTCCTGCAGTTCTGCGCAGCCTTTGCCAACAGAATCACCAGGACAGTAGGTACAAAGATAGACGAGATGGAGGACACATTAAAGAAAAAAGTCCCTTATCTCAAGAACGTAGATATAAAACCTTCGTAAGATAAAATTTCACCAGAAACCTATATGAACTCT
>CAZPBZ010000051.1:0-7910 GCA_964584765.1 uncultured Thermodesulfobacteriaceae bacterium | reverse complement strand
TTGCAGTGATGCCGTTTCTTGATTCAGGAAAGAAGAGCACAGCGCTCCTGACCGGGGTTGTGATCCTGATGATTCTGTCTGCGTCTCTGGTATATTTTCGTTTCATCCCACTTAAGATGCTCCCTTTTGACAACAAGAATGAATTTCAGGTCGTCATCGATATGCCAGAGGGGACAACACTGGAATCGACCGATACTGTGGTAAAGGCCTTTGAATCATATTTAAAGAGGTTGCCGGAGGTCACCAATTATGTCTCCTATGTGGGTACTGCTTCTCCGATAGATTTTAACGGCCTTGTGCGACATTACTATTTGAGAAGAGGGAGCAATGTCGCTGACATCAGGGTAAATCTTGCTGACAAGAGTAAGCGCAAGCAGCAGAGCCATGAGATAGTCCTCCGGATTCGTAAGGACCTGGAAGAAATTGCCGGACGTTTGAATGCAAATATAAAAATTGTGGAAGTCCCGCCGGGTCCCCCTGTCATCTCCACAATAGTTGCGGAGATCTACGGCAACCCTGACAAGTCTTATCAAGAGTTGATTTCAGCATCAGCGTATATCAAAAAGACCATGTCTGAGGAACCCTTTGTTGTCGATATCGATGACATTGTTGAGACGCCGCGAGACAAGATTGACTTTATTCTGGACAAGGAAAAGACAGCATTGCACGGGGTGTCTGCTGACGAGGTGCTCCACACACTGAGATTGGCCCTTTCGGGGAGTACGCCGGCCACTGTGCATCTGGCTGGTGAGCGGCAGCCCCTTCTTGTCAGATTGATTCTTCCCAGGATAGGGAGATCAAGCATAGCGGACCTGTCGCAGATCTCGGTTAAGACCGCCACTGGTCATATGGTGCAGTTCGGCGAATTGGGCAGGTTTGTGTACGTTCAGGAAGACCAGACAATTTATCATAAGGATCTGGAAAGGGTCGCCTATGTATTTGGTGAGCTGGCAGGCCGCTCCCCTGCCGAGGCCATTCTGGATATGCAGTCAAGGCTTGAAAAGGATTCTGTGCCTGCTGGAACCAGGGTCGAGTGGGCTGGAGAAGGCGAGTGGGAGATTACCCTGCGGGTATTCCGGGACATGGGCATCGCTTTTGGTGCGGCCCTTATCGGGATCTATATCTTGTTGATCATCCAGACAGGATCTTTTTCCATGCCGCTTGTTATTATGACGGCCATTCCGCTTACAATAATCGGTATAATGCCCGGGTTCTGGTTCCTTAATCTGGTCACTAACCGCCCCATTGGGGGCTTTGAAAATCCCGTATTTTTTACCGCCACGAGTATGATCGCCATGATCGCCCTGGGAGGGATCGTGGTGAGAAACTCTATTGTCCTCATAGAATTTATTAACGGTGCCTTGAAACAGGGACTACCCTTAAGGGAGGCCATCCTTAAGAGCGGTGCAACACGCTTCAGGCCCATAATCCTCACTGCCGCAACCACTGCCTTAGGGGCCTGGCCTATCACACTCGATCCTATATTCTCCGGTCTGGCCTGGGCCTTGATCTTTGGACTCTTTGCCTCAACAATGTTTACCTTGGTAATTGTACCTGTGGTCTATTATTTAATACTCAGGTCTCATACTCCCGTTTCAGTATAGGCTATCCTGGCCCTGTTAAACTTATTTTTTGGCTGTTTCAAAAAACATCAGCCGCTTTTCAATGCTCGCCACCTCCCTTTTGATATCTTCAAGGTCATTGTTCGGCCCTTCGCTCTTGTCGTCCATGGTTTCCACTTTAGTTTTGATTTTCACTATGTTTTCCCGAAGTCCTTCAATGAGTTCGGAATGTTCCGAGGCCAGCGCGTTCAGTGCACCGGCAAGACTATCAGTGCAATCTTTGGAACGGAGGCGAACGTGTATATCAAGATTTCCTTTGCGCATCTCCTGAACGGCGTTCTCAATGGGTACAATAGGTCCTGCGATGCGATGGGTATGCCGTATTATAAACAGAGAAGCAAGGCCAGGAGGACCAGATATGATAGCGTAATGGGCAGATTGTCGAAAATAAAGACACTGGAAGAGTCTTCGATGGGAAGATTGTATTTAAGGACAAGAAGGGACAGGGTATTTTGGGTGATGAGGAAGCACAAAAAAACCGAGATAATCATCCCTACAATCGAGAAGAGCCCGATCCGGGCGGTCAAGCCGTACTGGTATGCTGGATTAACGATATAGGTTCTGCGCTTGTTGGTTGTTTGGGACATGCAATTCCTCCATTCTTTCCTCTCCTGATAAGTTTTTCAGCAATTTCAGGACAGGACAAGGGAATCATTCAACAGTCAAGGAATAGATGCTGTCTGCAACATCGTCTCCTGACCATTCGCACTCAATTGTCACATTATCACCGACTGAAAGTGCCTGCAGGTTTGTTTTCGACAATCTAACAACTCCTCTGTCTAGGGTATCGCCGAATGCAGGGATATTATCGCTGCCTGCGTAAGGGCTGCGCCTTCCGCCTTCGTTCAGGTCAGCTACGGCATCTGTAGTTACTCCTGCCGGGGAAGCAGCCCTCTTGGCCAGCTCGCTGGATACAAACCGTTGTGCTTCACTGCAATTACTTTTTGCGGAAGTTTTTTTCATTGCGGACACATAATTAAGATAAGAGGGAAGTGCGATCGCTACCAGAGCGGTGATAATCGCAACAACAATCATAAGTTCTATAAGTGAAAAACCCTTATTGGAAAAAGGTTGTGCGCGCATGTCGATCAAACTTCACCCCTGAGCAAATGTATTAATTATCTATGTTGTTTTTGATCGATGAAAAGTTGAGCTGATAGGAAATCGCTTTTTGCGATTTGGACTGAAACGGCACTCCCAAGCACCACATACTAACTTCTATAGCACTGTTGGAAGCTGCAGGTCAAGGAATTTTCAATGTGTTGTGAAAAAGAGGGAAAAATAAATGTTTCAGCCCCTGTTCGTGTATATATTTAAAAATGGTTATCTAAACCAATCAGGGATAACATGTAAACGACGTGAACTTCATACGAACCGGTAAAATTATCGTTACAATCACCTGGCTTGTCCTGCTCGGTTTACTTATCGGGCGCGATTTTTTTGTCCGGAAAATCGACAGCCGGGAAATCCGGGCTCTACAGAAAGCCGATCAGGAACGCTATTACGGGGTGTGGTTTAAGAACAGGCGCATCGGCTACGTTGCCGAAACCCTGCAGCCAGAGGAAGAGAATATCATCCTGAATCAACAGGCCCACATCCTTCTCAATGTCCTTGGAACAATCCAGCCGATAGATATGAAAGTCAACGCCAGACTGAACAGACAGCTCATCCTGCATGACTTTGACTTTCACTTTACCTCGCCATTCTATACAATGTCGGCCCAGGGCCACGTGGAAGGGAACGACGTCCTTTTCACCCTTGATACCGGCCAGTCGACAATTAACGATAAGGTTTCCCTGTCTGCCCCACCGCTTCTGGCTGTCAATGACCGCAGTTATCTTCTGGAGCGGTTGAACAACCCTGGAGAGAAAATTAAAATTCCCTCCTTTGATCCCCTGTCCCTTACCGGCCGGGAATCTGTTGTGACCTATCACGGCCAGGAAAAAATCCTGGTCCAGAGGAGGGTGAAGCAGCTCCATCATTTTTCCGAACTGTTTTCAGGGATGCGGATCGACTTCTGGCTGGATGACAACGGCAGGATTGTTCAAGAAGAGTCACCGGCCGGATTCAAGTTTACTGCCGAGCCGGAATTCCGGGCCAAAGATGTAGTTCGTTCCGGAAATGAACTGCTCAGTTCGGTTGCGGTTCCTATCAAAGGCCCTCTGCCCGATCCGGAATCAAGGCAGATTACCTACCGGCTGACACTGCCTTCTGATTTTGACCACGATCTGGAGGGCGGAAGGCAGCAATTTGACAATAACATACTGACGGTTTCCTTTGAAAAAATACCTTCACAGTCTGAAAAAGTTGTCATGAACTTTTGCGACCAGGCCGAATATCTCCAACCCAGTAGGTATGTCCAGTCAGATCACCAGGACATCAAAACTCTTGCCGGAGAAATTGTCGGAATGGAAACAGACCCGGTTGTCCAGGTCAGGTTATTGGCGGACTGGGTTTTCAGAAACCTGGAAAAAAGACCTGTACTCGGCCTGCCGGACGCCCTGACCACTCTGCACAGTAAAAAAGGTGACTGCAACGAACATGCCTCCCTGTTTGCAGCCCTGGCGAGAAGCCTCGGCATCCCCGCTGTTATTGCCACCGGCGTAACGAAGATGAACAATGCCTTTTACTACCATGCCTGGAATGAGGTCTGCCTGAACGGCAACTGGTACAGCCTCGATACGACAACCAACCAGATGCCGGCGGACCTGTTCCATATCCGGTTCGGTCGGGGCGACATGGACCAGCAGCTTAAAATCGGAGCACTGCTCGGCAACCTGAAAATTGATATTATCCCGCAGGATAAATAACTCTATGGATGTTTTACAGATTAACAACCTGACCAAGCGTTTCGGCAACTACACTGCTGTCGATAATATCACGCTCTCGGTACAGCCGGGAGAGATATACGGTTTTCTCGGCCCCAACGGTGCCGGCAAGACAACAACCATCAAAATGATTGCCGGCCTGCTTAAACCTGATAACGGTTCCATAACCATCAATGGCAATAATCTCGCAGAGAAACCAAGGATATGCAAACAGGATACGGGGTATGTTCCCGACCGGCCATGGCTGTTTGAAAAGCTGACCGGGCTGGAATTCCTGCAGTTCATTGCCAGCCTCTACAATCTCGACAGGGAACAGTTTACTACGGCAACGCAATACCTTCTGCAGACATTTGACCTGTACGACTGGCAGGACCACTTGATAGAGAGTTATTCCCACGGCATGCGTCAAAAACTGATCATGACCTCCGTCTTCATGCAGGAGCAGCCGCTCCTCGTTATAGATGAGCCCATGGTCGGGCTGGACCCAAGATCGGCCCGGATAGTCAAGGAAATGCTTAAACAGCGGGCCCAGTCAGGTACGGCAATCTTCCTTTCCACCCACTCCATGGAAATTGCCGAAGAACTCTGCCACAGGATTGCCATCATCACCGAAGGAAAGCTCCATATAAGCGGGGATATGAATTCGCTCCGCGCCGAGGCAGGCAAAAAAAATTCTGACCTGGAGGATATTTTTCTTGAACTGACCGGGGCCTGGGAGCTGAAAGATATTATATCGGCCCTGAGGAACAAGGCATGACCTCTCTTTTCCTCCCTTATTTATATAGCATTAAAAACCGGTTTTTGCCGAAAGGCCATCCTTCATCAAGGACATTGATTCTGGTTGGATTTGGCGCAATTCTTTTTCTTGCCCTCTACCTGGTCAGCCTGAAAACCATCAACTACTTTCACAGCCAAAATGAACTCGGCGTCATTCTCAGTTTAAAAATATTCGAGATGGCCTGGGTTATCCTTTTCACCATGCTGATCTTTTCCAGTATGGTTTCCGGCGTCTCCGCCATCTTTCTTTCCCAGGATAACGAGATTGTCTTTGCTTCTCCTGCGTCCCTGTCGGAGCTCTATCTCATGCGCTACCTGACGACAACCCTCTATACATCCTGGATGATGATTATTTTTTCCCTTCCTGTTTTCGGTGCTTACGGCCAGGTTTTCAGCGCAGGGCCTGTGTATCTTGTCCTCATGGTTCCGGCTGTCATCTGTATTGCCTCAATCGGTACCGGACTCGGCCTTATGGTCACCGTTATCCTGGTCAATCTGTTTCCGGCCAGACGCACCAAGGATATTGTTGTCTACCTATCCCTGCTCTTCGGCATCCTTTTGTACCTGATTATCCGGTTGCTGCGGCCCGAAGAGCTGGCCGACCCGGAACGTTTTCCGGATTTTATCGAGTACCTGTCAAGACTGTCCACACCGGCAACCCCCCTCATGCCACCGAACTGGGCATCAGGCTTACTGACCGGTTATCTCCAGGACCATTATATCGACTGGCTCCTGGCCGGATTGCTGATCCTGACGCCGCTTGTCCTTTACTTTGCCGGCGAATGGATTATGAACCGCTGGTTTTTTCAGGGTTTTTCCAAGGCGCAGGAATCATTTGGCGGTTACCGCCGTTTTACACCCCCGGAATACTCTCCATCATCCCTTTCCTGGTTTTTTCGAAAAGAGATGAAAATGTTTATTCGCGACTCGTCGCAGTGGTCCCAACTTTTTCTCATCGGAGCCCTGATTGTCGTCTACCTCTACAACTTCAAGGTACTGCCGCTGGACCGTTCCCCCCTTCCGGCCGATGCCATTGCCAATATTATTGCCTATGCGAACATCGGACTGAGCGGATTTCTGGTTGCATCGCTCAGCACCCGTTTTGTCTTTCCTTCGATCGGCTTGGAAGGGAGCGGATTCGGCCTGACCTTGACTTCTCCTCTTTCCATTAAGCGATATATGCTGTACAAGTATCTTTTCTATGTCCTGCCCTTTACAACCCTGATGATTATTCTCCTTGTGGCGAGCAACCATCTTCTGCATATACAGGGGCCCATGTGGTGGATTTCGCTCATCACCGGTCTTATCATCACCTGGAGTGTCGTGGCCATGGCCCTCGGGTTCGGAGCGATGTATGCGGATTTCAAGGCGGAAAACCAGGCAGCCGTCCAGGGAGGATTCGGGGCAATCCTTTTTCTTTTCTGTGCCCTGTCTTTTGAGCTTGCAACTATTCTCATAGCCAGCATCCCGGCCTACCGCCTGGTGCGAGGCTGGCGATGGGGGATTCACTCTTCCTCACCTGTTATTATACAGACAGTTGCTGTATTGCTTGTACTCCTTCTCGTGTCCGTTCTATTATCGACGATCTGCCTCAAAAAGGGCATAGAACAAGTCGGTCAAAATTTTCATTGATTAGTATATCAACTTGTAAAGTACTCCAAGGTTGTTCAAGGGAGTGGCCATGGCAGGAATTATCCTCACATTGTCAGAATTCCATGGATTTGAGAAATAGTCTCCTGAAAAGGAATTATTTGAATCCCGTCCTCATAAAATCTTTGATCACCACCATACAATAAATAAGCTTTGCTCATTGGATAGTCTTTTAAAAATAATTTCAGGTTCTTGATGTCTTTTGATGTGTATCTCATTTTTCTTTTGATTTCAAAAGCATGAATTCCTCGTTCTCCGTATGCGATGAAATCTACTTCAACCTGGTTTGCTGTTCTCCAATAGAAAATATCGTATCCCAGCTTATAATAATCATTTACAGCCTTGATTTCCTGCAAAAACAGGGTTTCCAAAGCGCTTCCTTCAATTTCTTCAGGAGAGTCGAGAGGTCCTTTGGGGCGAATTGCCCTAAAAACCCCAACATCAAAAAAATAGAATTTCGGATGTTGCATCATTCTTCGTTTTACCTTTTTTGTAAATACAGGTAATCGAATAGCAAGCAACAGATCTTCCAGTATGGTGAAGTAACTTTCTACCAGCTTTCTATTCAATGAACATTCTCTTGCAATCTCCGAAAGATTCAGGACCTCTCCCTGTGAAAAACTGGCTGTTTCCAAAAATCTTGAAAAAGTTCCCAGATTCCTTGTCAACCCTTCCTGCAAGACTTCCTCTTTTAAATAGGTAACAACATATGAACTTAAATATGAGGCTGGATCTTTTTCAGTATAAGCGCAGGGCAAATGACCATATTCCAACGAATGCTCTAAATCAAAAGCAGAAAAAAGTTCTTCATAGCACAAAGGATGCATATTGAGAGTCAGTGCCCTTCCAGCTAAAAGATTGACATCCTGTTTTTTTAACTTCCTGGCGCTGGAACCTGTCAATATAAATCGATAATTGTATTTCTCAATCAAACGATGAACTTCATCCAGGAGTTTTGGAATTTTTTGGATTTCATCGATAATAACCACATTGGAAAAGCCTTTTGGGATATAGGATTCCAGCTTTTCGGGCG
>CAZPBZ010000050.1:5993-7974 GCA_964584765.1 uncultured Thermodesulfobacteriaceae bacterium | reverse complement strand
AAAAAATTCGCAGTTATTAATATTATTTTTTCGTGTATTTTCATTAGCATTTTTTACTGCTGCAGAACAAACTTCAAAACCATAGACCTTTTTTGCAACATCTGCCAGGAACAAGGCAATTGATCCTGTTCCTGAATAAAAGTCCCAAATAACCGGTTTATCCGTTTCCCTGGCGAAATTTCTGACAACACCATACAATTGTTCCGCACCTTTTGTATTTGTCTGGAAAAATGCATTGGCAGAAATTTCATACTGAATACCGCCGATTGTATCGTGAATAACAGAATTTCCGTAAAGTAGAATTTCTTTGCCGCCCTGAGAAGTTTGACCTTTTGATTTTGTAATATTATTTACTACGGAAAGAATTTCCGGATAATGTGCAGTCAGATCATCAATCAAAGATTTTAATATTTCTTTTCCATTCTCTCGGGTAATGAAATTGATCATTATCTCACTGGTATGAGCTCCTTCGCGGATCATAATATTGCGAAGAAATCCTGTGTGATGTCTTGGATTATCCAAAGTGATTTTATTTTCCCGCGTCCATTTACGGATATCCGCAAATATTTTATTTCGAGTATCACTTTGTAAAAAGCATTTTTTTACATCTAAAATTTTATCAAATCGCCCGGGAGCATGCAGACCAATTGCAAAATCTTTTGGCGTTTCAGGATCATTCTCCTTCATAAACCATCGATTATCTCCGGCAGAAAATTCCATTTTATTTCTGTAGCCCCAGATTTCAGGCGATGCTAAAGGTTCCAAAATATTTACAGGTGTCAACTTTGTTAAATGTGTGTAAACATCTTCAATTTGCTGTTTTTTTATTTTTAACTGTGCTGAATATTGAAGATTTTGAAAAGTACAACCACCGCAATCGTTAAAATATATACATTTGGGATCTATATAATCCGGACTTTGAATAATAATTTCTTCAATAATCGCTTCAGCAAATGAAGACTTTTTTTTAATAATTTTTACCTTCAGACGCTGACCGGGAAGCGCATCTCTGACAAAAATTACAAAATTATCAAGTCTGGCAATCCCTTTCCCGCCATAAGCCACTGAATCAACAGTAACAGTAATAGATTGATTTTTTATAATATTTATTTGTGCAGTATCCATTTTTTTGATTATAACGAATTTTTGGGAAGCATGCCGAATATTTCTGGATTAGTGATTATGGATATTATAAGGTACATTTTGTCATGATTCCCGAAGATGCCCAAAATTCCATATTGTAAGCTGAAGATGCCGCATCTGACCCTTATCTATCCAGCTTGGCCCAAATTACCGGAGCAGACAGAGTTTCATCTGCCCCCGCATGGGCCGGTATGCCTGGCTGCTGGCATACCGGAAGAGTACAATATATGTTTTATAGATGAAAATGTGGATACTCTGGACCTGGAGGCCGGGACAGATCTGGTGCTTTTGTCCATGATGCTGACCTGTCAATTGCCCAGAGGATTTGAGATTGCCGCCAGGTACAGGGAAAGAGGTATTAGTGTTATTGCGGGCGGTATTAGCGCCATGCTTCATGCTGAGGAGGTTGCTGAACATGTAGACAGTCTTTTTCTGGGAGAGGTTGAAGATGGACGTCTTGCCAAAGTCCTTGCCGACTGGGAAAAAGGACGTCTGAAACCGGTCTATGACTATTTCCTCGACCATCCTCCAATTGAAAGCATAGGTACGGCCAGGCGGGAAATTCTCAACCGGGAACATTATAATTATCGGGGTGTACGCATGGTGGATCTGATCCACGCATCCAGAGGATGCAGGTTTAACTGTTTTCCATGTTCCACAGCATATCTCGGGGGCAGGCAATTCCGCCCTCGCCCTATTGATAACGTAGTGAGAGAAATTAATGATATTGACAACAACCGGTTATTCCTGGTGGACAATTCCCTGGCGCAGGACAGGAAATGGGTCCTGGATCTCTTTGCCGCCTTGAAGCCTTTAAAGAAAAAGTGGATCAGCCATC
>CAZPBZ010000050.1:3049-5983 GCA_964584765.1 uncultured Thermodesulfobacteriaceae bacterium | reverse complement strand
GAGGAGTATGTAATCGCTAAAGCAGCAGAAGCGGGCTGCTGGTATGTGTACCAGGCCGTCTTTGATACCTCTGATGTAATTCGCAACCGTGTCCGGCGGCTGCAGGATCACGGCATTGGCGTGGAGGCGGCAGTCCTGCTGGGTACGGATAACCAGGACGAAGACTATATCAAACGCCTGGTGGACTTTCTCCTGGAGATTAATGTGGATATGGCTGAATTCAGTATCCTGACCCCTTTTCCCCATACTCCGATTACTGCACTGTTCGAGCAGGATGGTCGAATCCTCCATCGCGACTGGAAGCGCTATACCACAGCCGAGGTCTGCTTCCGGCCCAAGCACATGACCCCGGATAAGCTTCAGCAAATGTATCACTATGCATGGCAGGCATTCTTCCAGGATATGTCGCAGTCCCTGCGTATGGCCCGTCTGTTCCAACAGGTGATCCGAAAAGAGCTGGCAGACAACACCTATGAATCCTTAAACCTTTCCCCTGATCGCCGCAAACGTATCCGTGCCAAAGGTGAAGTCCGTGGGGCTTGATTGTCTTTTAATCGCAGACAACCAGGTGATCACCCCCTACCCGGTCTATCCATTAGGCATTGCTCATCTTGCAGGGGCTTTAGAGGCCGCGGGCCATCAGCCATACCAGTTCGATCTGCTGGCCCATGGGGGCCTTAAGGCTCTGGCCCGCCGGCTTTCGGCATCACCACCTGATCTGGTTGCCCTTTCCATTCGCAACCTCGACACAGTTGACAGCACTGCACCGGACAATTTTATTCCCAAGGCCCAGGAGACTATGGCCCTGATTCGCCGCCTTTGCCGGGCCCCTGTAGTGGTGGGCGGGCCGGCTTTTTCCATCATGCCGGAGGCCATCATAGAGCTTTTCCAGGCAGACTACGGCGTGGTAGGGGAGGGAGAGATAATACTCCCGTGGCTTGCAGATTGTCTGGAAAGAGGTGCCCCGCCACATGAGCGCATCTTCAGGGCCAAACCAGCCGATGCAGCGTGGCAACCTGTGCGGTATGATTCTTCAATTGCAGACTATTACCTGGGTTGGGGGGGTATGCTCAATGTGCAGACCAAGCGAGGGTGTCCGCACCGGTGTGCCTATTGTTCCTATCCGGGTCTTGAAGGAAATCGTCTTCGACTTCGAGACCCAGAGGCCGTGGCTGATGACGTAATGCGCATTACCAGGGATATGGGTGCCCGTTATATCTTTATTACTGATGCGGTCTTCAATGACGGGCAGGATCATTGTCTTCAGGTGGCGGAGGCATTGATCAGATCCGGAAACACTACTCCCTGGTGCGCCTTTTTCAGACCTCAGAATGTATCAAGAGACGCGCTCAAACTCTTCAAGCGAGCCGGACTCGTTGCTATGGAGATGGGTACTGATGCCGCGGCCGATCAGACCCTCAACGCCCTCAACAAGGGGTTTACCTTTGACGACGTCATAGCCACCAACGACCTGGCCGCCTCACTCGGCATCTCCTGTGCCCACTTCATCATATTCGGAGGTCCTGACGAAGATGACCGGACGGTATTAGAGGGATTGGCCAATCTGGAAAGACTGAAGGAATGTGTTGTATTTGCCTTTACAGGCATTCGTATCTTACCCGGCACCCCTATCTACGAACGGGTCCTGAGGGAAGGTGTGCTGGACGCAAGCCAACCGCTCCTGGAGCCGTTTTTTTATTTTTCTCCCAAGATTCGACGTGAGAGATTGGAACATCAAATCAAGACTGCATGGGCCGGACGTACCGATCGAGTCTATCCCTGTTCGATTATGAACAAAAAAATCCATTACTTACATGAACGGGGCCATGTCGGCCCTATGTGGGACATGTTGATCCGCAGATCCCGCACAAAATGAACCCTCGCTTTCTTCGCACCCTTCTGGTCATTCCTGTTTATAACCACGGCCCAACGCTGCGATCCGTGGTGGAAAGGGCCTTGAATGCGGGCTGGCCGGTGCTCGTGGTTGATGACGGTAGTATGGACAGGGGACCTGACCTGATCACAGACCTCCCGTGCAGGCTTCACCATCTTCCTCACAATCAGGGCAAAGGCTCGGCCATACTCACAGGGGCCAGGCTCGCTGCACAATGGGGCTACGATACCATTGTTACTGTGGATGCAGATGGACAACTGGACCCTGAGGACGCGGCACGATTGGTGGAGACTGCAACCGCACAGGACCGGCCGGCTATTGTAGTCGGGACCAGATTGATGACCCGCGATACAGCCCCCGGGGCCAGCCTTTTTGGCCGCACTTTTTCAAACTTCTGGGTGAGACTCGAGTGCGGTCTGGACCTGCCGGACACTCAAAGCGGTTTGCGCCTTTATCCTGTGGAATTTCTGCTCCATCTTCCAGTCCGGACCCGGCGTTATGATTTCGAGGTAGAAGTCCTCGTCCGTGCTGCATGGGCCGGTATCCCTATCCTTTCCACACCTGTCCGGGTGCATTATCCCAGCGAGGGAAGACGTATATCTCATTTCCACCAGTGGAAAGACAACCTTCGCCTGACCGTACTCCATACGCGCCTGATCCTCAGGGCCCTGAATCCCTGGCCACACCGGCGTCTTGCAGGCCTGGCCACCCCGTCAGTTATGGACATGTCTCTTTTCCATCCGATTCGACTGTTCAAACAGATCTGCCAGGAGCATAGTACACCAGCCCAGCTCGGAATCGCCGCATGGATGGGTCTGTTTCTTGGGGCCCTTCCCCTCATCGCTTGCCATACCATTGTCATAGTCTATGTCACACACAGACTACATCTTAACAAGCCTGCTGCTGTTGCGGCCAGCCAGTTATGCTGCCCACCTGTGGTCCCGGTGATATGTATTGAGACAGGCTACTTCATGCGGAACGGCCACCTGCTGCTGGAACTGTCATTGGATACCACGGTCTACCAGCTCCATCAAAGGTTG
>CAZPBZ010000050.1:0-2949 GCA_964584765.1 uncultured Thermodesulfobacteriaceae bacterium | reverse complement strand
TCCCTATCTCCAGCGACGCTTCCCGAAACACAACCTGGTAGAACGCTGGCAAGATACCTTTAGAATATGCCATTCTTTTGGACAGATCCTGGTGGACAGGGCCTGGCTGGGCCTCAATAGATCTGCCCGGCTACATTGCAGCCTTGATGGGTGGGACACTATCTTAGGACTCATAGAGCAGAGAAAAGGCCTGGTACTTCTCACGGCACATGTTGGGAACTGGCAGGTTGCCCTGGCCCACCTCAAGGATCTACCCGTGCCGGTACACGCCTTGATGCATTATGAGGAAGAGGTCGTGGCAAAACACTATTTCGATCTGAGGGGCGAGTCATGCCCGTTCCGGATCATCAAGACCGACGGCTTTCTCGGGGGTGTGGTTGAGGCCACTGCGGCCATACAGAGAGGCGAAGTCGTGACTATCATGGGAGATCGTCTGGCAGGAGGTCCCAGCGCCACTGTCAAGTTCCTTGACTCTCAGGTACGATTTCCTGCAGGTGTTTACAGGCTGGCGGCCGCTACAGGGGCCGCCATAGCAGTTCTCCTTGCAGCCAAGACCGGCAGGCAAAGCTATCATCTTCGAGTATGGGACGTGTTTCATCCGTCCTACCATAACCGAGAACACCGCGAGGCGGACCTGACGGCCTGGACCAGCCGTTTCAGCAAGGCGCTTGATGCCTACGTTACCCAATTTCCGTACCAGTGGTACAATTTTTACGATTTCTGGAGCCAGTAGTTATGTGACCGTCTGGCCTTGATGACCTGATCTCATTGTGATATAGGACACCTACCCCAAAATGGAGCTGCAAACATATGGACCAGTTGAAGCAACAACTAAAAGAGATGATTGTTCAAGACCTTAATCTGCCAGACGTCAAACCTGAAGACATCGACGACAAGGCCCCATTGTTCGAAGAAGGCCTTGGGTTGGATTCCTTGGACGCCGTAGAGCTGGTGGTCCTGATACAAAAACGCTTTGGAGTACGGATAGCGGATATGAACGAGGGGAAAGAGGCCTTTGCCTCTATAGAAGCCCTTGCCCGTTTTGTTCAAGCACAGCAAAGGAATACCCCTGAGAGTACAGGTACTTCCGTTTCTGCAACCTGAGGCATCACGACACATGAATCGGTAAACATGTATGGCCTCACCTGCCCAGTCACCAGATCACTCAATCACTAAAAAACGAGCATACCAAAATACCATGTCATCCGTGGCCATTACCGGCATGGGATGTATCTCGGCTGCAGGAACTGATACAGAGAGTCACTGGATAAACATAAATAAGGGCATGGCCTGCTGCAGCTTGGTGCCGGATTGGCTTTTTTCTACCAAGCTCCGTTATCCGGTCTTTGCCGCACCACCTGAGGCCCTTTCGCCAACAGGTCGCGACCTTTTTGAATCAGCATCCCCATCCCTTTTGTCTTTGACCCTGAGCCGTACTCTCAATCTGACCGTCAGCGCAGTGGCTGAGGCCCTCAACCAGGCAGGGATCGGCCTGCAATATTTGCGTGGTAAAAAGGTGGGTATTGCCCTGGGGACAACAGTAGGCTGTACCTTTAACAACGAAGACTTTTATAAGCAGTGGCGCAAGGGAATGAAACCAGACCTTGCGCCGATTTTCCATTACCTGTCTGGAAATTTAGCACAGGCCCTCCACATGATTCTTGGCACACAGGGCCCATCGGCAGTGGTCACAAACGCCTGCGCATCCGGAACGGATGCTATCGGGCTTGCCAAGGGGTGGATTGCGAGCGGGATCTGTGATCTCGCTGTCGCAGGGGGTGCTGATGAGCTGTCCAGAATAGCGTACAATGGCTTTGTCAGTCTCCAACTCAGTGATACGGAGCAATGCAGGCCTTTTGACAGGCATCGCAAAGGCCTCAATCTTGGTGAAGGTGCCGGTCTGTTGGTGCTTGAGGGAGAAAATCAGGCACTGCAGCGCGGAATAACACCCCTCGGATGGGTGAGGGGATATGGCTCGGCCTCAGATGCCTGGCATCCCACAGCGCCCCATCCAGAGGGGCGCGGCCTTAGATGTGCCTTTGGCCAGGCATTAGCAGATGCCGGTCTCAGCATACAGGATGTTGCAATGATCAATGCCCATGGGACCGGCACTAAGGCCAACGACCTTGCAGAGGCCAATGCATTGTCTAACCTTTTGCCAAAGTCATGTCACATCGCGATTGTCTCTACCAAGGGAATGACCGGCCACACTCTGGGGGCTGCCGGCGGCCTGGAGGCAATTCTTACGCTTTTGGCCCTGCGGCAAGGAGTAACTCCAGGGACCCACGGCTACCTGTCATCAGATCCACAGCTACCTGTAAACCCCATACCACAGGGCATTTCCGTCCCACTTCCTACACGTATTGGCATGTCACAGTCCTTGGCATTCGGAGGAGGAAATGCAGTGCTGGTTATTGAGGCAAGGCCATGAGGCAGGAAGTCGCCGTGACGGCAATGAGTGTATCCACCAATAAGGATAATGAGTCTGTTCTTGCCTCACTCAAAAGGACCTTGAGGCGGGCAGATGGACTAACGACCCAGGCCGTGGCCGCTGCTGCACAGGCCCTGGCCAAGGCTCCATCAAGAGAGCTTGCCCCGGTTGAAGTGGGAATTTTCATGGGCACGGCCTTTGGCCCCCTGGAGACCAACTTCCGGTTTCTTGACACATTGCTCGATGATGGAGAGGGCCAGGCCTCCCCGACCCTTTTTTCCCATTCTGTGCACAATATGGCTGCCGGATACATATCCCGGCTGCTGGATCTGCGGGGACCTGCCCTGACAATGACTACCTTTGCATGGCCTTTTTTGTCTGCGCTCGACACGGCATGGCAATTTATGGCACAAAAAAAAGTCCGCCGCGCTTTGGTAACAGCGGTCGAAGCAAAGAGCGTTGTCCTGGAAGATGCCCTTATGCGACTAGGGGCATCTGATCATTCCGCGCCCGCAGAA
>CAZPBZ010000049.1:0-8031 GCA_964584765.1 uncultured Thermodesulfobacteriaceae bacterium | reverse complement strand
TCTCCATCACCCATGAGACAGGATGATTTTCCTGCCTACCAGTGAGTTTGTCAATCCCCACATCAACCCCCCGTTCCCTCCTTATAGCTCCATACTATACCAGCTTGTACTCGACATTTCCACTCTTCAGCCGCTCTTCTGAATGACACTGGGTCTTACGAGGATCGATCGATCGTTTCTATAATGTTCCGCTCGATTTTTAATCAGGTCTCAGCTTAGAATTCCCCGTTCCAGAGCATTTCCAGAAAATCCTTATACGGCAGAACGGTTATGTCCGCTATTTTTCGCCTACGCGGTTCTAAGCTCACGCACAAAAAACGCTTAAGCTTTTTTTCCTCGGCGAGAGCCCGCAGCGGTTTCAGTTCAGACAGTGACAGATTCTCTTTGGCCTTCACTTCTATTGCAGTGTGATCACCAATAATGAAATCTACTTCAAACCCGGAGGTAGACCGCCAGTAGTTCAGCGGCTCCCCTCCAATATAGTCACGATAACATACGAGCTCATGGAAGATGTAGGTTTCAAAAGCCTCTCCGAATTCGGGCGTGCCCGCACGAAACTCCCGCTCTTGCAAGGCAGACACAACTCCAATGTCAAAAAAATAATACTTGGATGAAGCCAACGGCTTTCTTTTCTTTGACTTTTGCCAAGCAGGAAGTTCATGGAGGATCAGTGTGTCTTTTAAAATCTCAAAATACTCGTACACTGTTGTTCGGGCTACCTGAGCGTCATTGGCAACATTGGTAAAATTTACGATGGTACCATTGCAAAAAGCAGCTACTCGGAGAAAACGACTGAATGCTGGAATATTGCGTGTGAAACCTTCTGCTACTATTTCCTGCTGCAAATATGACCCGGCATAGGCCCGCAAGTCAGCGCGTGGGTCATCTGAGAAATAGATAGATGGAAGCAATCCTCGCTCTATTCCACGAAACAGATTAAAGCTTTCACCAAGCTCCTTGTATGTAAGAGGATGCAGGTATTTCGTACGCGCACGACCGCCCAATAAGTTCACTCCCCCTCGGCGCAGCTTTCGCGCACTCGATCCTGTAAGGAGGAATCTGATGCCGCGGTCTTCAATGAGACGATGCACTTCATTCAAAAGCTCGGGGATGCGCTGGATTTCGTCGATGACGATGATGCGATCCTGCGGCGTGAGTTCTTCTGCGATTCTACCCGGATTTCTACTCAAAGCCAGATAGATTGATGAGTCAAGGAGATCGTAAAGCCGCACGCCTTTCAGGGTATGCCGAATGAGAAATGTTTTCCCTGTCTGGCGCGGCCCGAACAAGAAGTGGGATTTTTTACCAAGAAGGTCATTCAGATCCACAATTCGCTCGACGCGTGGAATACTCTCAAAAATTTTGGTAGGTGACAGTTGCATTGTCATATATCATGACATATGACGAAATACTTGTCAATAATTCTTTGTGATGATCCTTTTCAGCAGCTCACACAGGACTTTCTTGGAAGGCTATTTTCAGCCCCCAAAAGGCCGTTCTAAGGCCCTAATTAGCACAGATTATGACTGTTTTTTTGCGGTATCAGATAGTTGACGTGGCCCGACCCGCATTTCGCTAAACTCTTCGCCAGGGATCTCTTTGATATGGCCTTGTTCCCAGACGACAACCGGAGTACCGGTTTGTCTGGCGCGTTGGATTATCTTCTTCGCTGCTTGAAAGAAGAAAGCAACGAGTAAACTGGTAGCCCCTTTCTTTAAGAATTTCCAAAGGCAGCCTGCAGGATAGAAAATTGACATGTGAATGGCATTGAGGATCCTGATAGTATACTGCATAAGCGTAAGCGACGAGCGCTTCGCGAACCAGCGCCCGCGCCTCTTTACCAACACTTACCGATCAAGGTTCGGCCCTTTCTCTGGACCATGGTGATGACCTCTCCTGTCCCTTCCGTGATGTTGTCCCCAGTCGCCGCCCAGGGCCAGGAATTTTGACAATTGTTCCGGCGTTAAAACGCTGCGGAGCGCCAGGCGAAAATCCGTTGCTTTTTCCAGAACCTGCCACTTCAAGTCGTGGATTTCCTTCTCTTTGGCCTTAATCCCAGCAGCATCAGATTCGGTCTGCATCCATAGCAGCCTCATCTCCGCCTTCTTTTCAAAAATCCGGGTCCGAAGGGGTGTAATATCTTTCTGGAAAGACTCACGCAAAGCCCGGATCTTTTCCGTTTGTTCTGCTGTGAGGTTAAGTTTGGAAAGAATGGTGTTGTCCATTGCCCATCCAGAATTTCCCCACTCACCGCCGTGGGGGCCGGCTACGACAAATGTCGCTGAAGCCAAAATAGTTACCAATGCCGCCAATAGACTGAATTTTTTCATCAAGTTGTACCTCCTTATTTCTTTTTATTTTGGTGTTTCCGTCTTGTTATCTATCAAGTTCCATGCCAAGTTTTGATTGACCATATTAACATTTTGAAATTAAAGTAGATTTGCAACAGGAATCGTCCATGGAGCCCAACGTCTTTAGGCAAAGATTGTCGAAAATGAAAGAGCGTATTCGACAGATTCGTCGAAATGTGGTCTATATGTCGTCTATGGAAGAGAAAAGAAAAACCACTGACTCAATAGAGTCTCCCGGATCGGGCCGGCGATTTCTCCAGCCCTTGGCCGTAGCCTTAGTGTGTTTCGTTTTCGTTTGCCTCTTTATTATTATGGGATCCATGAATCTTAAGATGGTCGATGAAACTCTAAATGCATTCATGGAGAATAAAGGCCTCACTATTATAAAAAACGTTCAGTGGGTTGCTGAAGGGTACTTCCAGCAATTGATGCAGACACAGCAGGCTGTTTTTGACCCTAAGACAGGTGCTCCCGTGACCGAAGAAGCTTTTTCTGTGCAGGAATCATTTCTCATGGACCTGACAGAACTAGCCAGGGAGATTGATGTCAAATGGGAGACAAACCGCCTCGATCATAAACAACTTACATCCTTGATAAATGAAGAGAGTCTTTGGCTCATCGCTTTTTTGGATGAAGAAGGAAACACTGTTTTAACGAACAGGTCAATTCCCAAGGGGATTCTGGGTTTCGCCGACCCAGTGGTCCGAGGATACGAGGGATTCAAGATAAACGTTTTTACCCGATCCGAGAATACGGAGGGGTTAGGCTTTGTTGCCCTTCGCCGGAAATCCGGAAAGGGTACGATCATCATGTGCGTGGATGAAGAAGGTTTTCGATCCAGGAGCTTAGGCTTTTCAATTCAAAGGGCTATTGAGGAGATAGCTCAAGATTCGGACATAGCCTATTTGTTCATGACAGATGAACGGGGCAGAATTCTGGGCCTGTCAGGAAAACTGCCGGAAAGCCGAAAACAAGAACTCCGAATGGGAAGCTCTCCCGCAGTCACAGTCAGCAAAATCGTATTGAAGGGGCATAGTTTGCTCGAAATTGTAGCCCCTGTCTTCGTTGGCCAATACACAGGCACGATGCGATTGGGCCTTTCGACAGATGTTGCCGGTAAGATTCTCAGGAAAAACCGGGGTGTCATTTTCATTTCTGTGGTCTTCATGGTGTGCATTACACTTTTCTCCATGTGGTTCCTTTACAAGAACCAAACCAGGCACCTGTATAAAATGCGCGAAATGGAAAGGCGAGTTCACCAGGCCGAAAGGCTTTCAGCGCTGGGTCGTCTTGCCGCAGGGGTCGCCCATGAGATTCGCAATCCGCTAAATGCCATCAGCATGGCAATCCAAAGGCTTCAAGCCGATAGTCCCAATAAACTAATGGACGTGATCCGGGACGAGATCAGAAGGCTTAACAATATTATTGAAGAATTCCTTAGCATTTCGAGAAGTCGAAGGCTGGAATTCAACCGGCACGATATAGCGGAACTTCTTGAGCAGATCGTGCTTGTTGTGCGGGATGAGGCTGAATCAAAGGGGATTAAGATTAAGACCCAATGGCAGGACACGCCTTTGATGGTTTCCATGGACCTGGATAAGATGAAGCAAGCTCTCTTCAATATCATCAATAATGCTTTGGAATCCATCTCCGACGAAGGGTCCGTCACTGTTTCCGTGGAACGAGAGGGCAAAGATTCAGTGAGAGTCAAGGTTTCTGATACGGGCTCTGGGCTGAGCACTGATGAAATAGAGCATATTTTTGATCTTGACTACACGACCAAGGACAAAGGTCTGGGTTTGGGTCTTGCCCTTGCTCACGAGATTATTGAGGGGCATGGCGGCGAGATCCGCGTCACCAGTCAACCCGGCGAGGGGACAGTGTTTGAAATCCTATTAAAAAAAGGAACCGGTCCATGGGAAAATTAAGTACTTTGGTGGTGGAAGATGGTCAATCGCAGAGGGAAATTCTGCGAGACTTCCTAAGGGACGAGGGATATGACGTTGTAGAGGCAGAAAACGGGGATAAAGCTATTGAGGCAGTAAAAAATGGTTATTTTGATTTAGTACTCCTTGATTATAAAATGCCTGAAAAGGATGGAATGACGGTGCTTGAGGAGGTCAAAGACATAAACACGGAGATCGACGTGATAATGATGACTGCTTATGGGAGCGTAGATACGGCCGTAAGGGCCATGAAGGCAGGTGCGGCTGATTACATCACCAAGCCTATTGAATTGGAGGAACTGCGTATCCTGATAGACCGGATTGCTGAACGACAGACGCTCAGAAAAGAAAATGAGATTCTACGTGAGGAGTTGAGAGGGAAAGGAGTTACCACAGATCAGATCATTTTTAAGAGCGCTGCCATGAGTGAAGTCGTCAACCTCTCGGGCAGGGTGGCAAATAGCAGTGCAACAGTATTAATACAGGGGGAAAGTGGTACAGGAAAGGAACTCCTTGCCAGGCTCATCCATAATCTCAGTCCCCGTTCGGAGAGGCCCATGATCGTTGTGAACTGTGCAACTCTGTCTGAAAACCTGTTAGAAAGTGAGCTTTTCGGTCATGAGAAAGGGGCCTTTACAGGGGCTTCTCAAAGGAGAATCGGACGATTCGAAGAGGCGGACGGAGGGACACTTTTCTTAGATGAGATCGGGGAGCTTTCCCCAGCGGTTCAGGTGAAGATTCTTCGATTTCTGCAGGAACGGGAGTTTCAGCGCGTTGGAGGGAACCGGACAATCCGGTCTGACGTTCGAATTATCAGCGCAACCAATCGGAATCTGCAGGGAGAAGTAAAGGATGGGACGTTTAGAAAGGACCTTTATTACAGGCTGAATGTGGTCACAATTGCAGTTCCGCCATTGAGGGAAAGAAAGGAGGACTTATCTCCACTGATAGACCATTTTTTTAATCACTTTGCCGTTGAGAATGGAAAAGATATCCAGGGAATCAGTTCTGAGGCAAGAGACCTTCTCCTAAGATATGATTATCCGGGTAATGTAAGGGAACTGGAAAACATTATTGAACGGGTCGTTGTGATTACCAGAGGGCCGGTTATAACGAGCCGGGATCTTCCTTTCTCCAGAAGCTCTGTACATCCCCATATGAGTGAGGTAAAGACTTGGAGATCGCTGAAAGAATCTGTGGAAGACTTGGAGTGCAAAATGATCCAGAGGGCCTTGGAGGAAACTGCGAATCATCAAACCAAGGCGGCCAACCTCCTGGGCATCAGTGAACGGATGCTGCGATACAAGCTCAAAAAATACGGGCTTAAATGAGGTGAGGTGATAGGAAATGGGGTGATAGGTGAGGTGATAGGAAATCGCTTTTTGCGATAAGAAATATTGATTAAGGATTTTTTCATGAAAAAAGCTTTTCCCATTTATACATTAATGGTTTTGCTGCTCGGGAGCGTTTTGCTGGCGCCGGGGCCGGCCTGCGGTGAAACTTTCTCTTTTCCCCTGCAACTGGATTACCCTTTTCTCAAAACCCTTGTGATCCACTCGGTTTTTACCGACCCGGACCAGACAATGGTCGTCACCGATCCGGATAACGACTGCCAGCAAATTTCTCTTTCAAATCCCAGTTTTGAGAGTGATAATAATCTGTTGCGGATTGAAGTCGCCGTCCATCTGAAGGGGGGAACCCTCATGGGGGGCAACTGTTTGCTCCCCATCGAATGGGACGGGTATCTGGTGGCGCATTTGAAACCCCGGATGAGCCCCAGCAACTGGCGGCTGTCCTTTGACTCGGTGGATTCCGTTCTCCTGGACAGAAATCGCCGGCCGGACAGTCTGGTGGGATATTTGTGGGACCTTTTTGAAGCGCCTGTCATGGCGCGCATGGGACGTATTAGTATTGCGGTCAATGAACCCATCGAGCAACTGAAACCTTTTTTGCTTTCCTCTGTGCCTGAGTCGGACCATCCCCGCGTGAACGACATGCTTGCGAGTTTAAGACCCGGCGTGGTTGTCGCAGAACCTGAAGTGTTGAAAATTCAAGTTCTTGCGGATATTGCAACCGTTCCGGCCGCAGCACCGGAACCGGCTCCGGCGGCCCTTACTGATAGGGAAATAGACGCCTTTATCGAGATATGGGAAACATGGGATTCTTTTCTGGTCCAGATACTGATGTCCCTGATGGACATGCCTTTATCGGTTGAGGAACGTGAAGTTTTGATGACTGTGCTGCTGGACACAAGATATCGATTTATTAACGAACTTGAGGCAAATTTCCCGACTTCCTCCGGAGACTTTGTGAGGGAGCAGTTTGTGGATGCATGGGAAAAACTGTCGCCCATTTTAAAAAACCATCTGTCCCGGCAGCCGTCCGCCAATTCATGGGGATACCTTGCGTTTTTCACCGCGTCGGATGCATTGGCCGCGCTCGATAAACTCGGGCCGGTACTGAATATTGAAATCAGCCGCAACGGATTCATTCGGCTGGCCCGAATGCTGTCTGATAACAAAGCCCTGACCCTGCAGTACAGCATCCTGGTCGATCCGGGTTTAAGGAAGCTTCTGGGCATGGAAGCGCCCCCGGAGATCACCAGTCCGGCCTTTGACGAAAAACTTCTCGAGCAGCAGGAACTGGAAACGGAACCGGCAACGGGCATTCCACCAACCTCCATGAATGTCCGCCGGTTGATTATATCGGAACTTTACAGGGCATTGACGCCGGCGGTGTGCTGGGCGGAAAAATCCGGCGCCTCTCCCTCTATGGACGATTTGAAACAGTGGCTGGTGACCAGGGACAATGTCGAAACCCATCTTCAGAAAATAAAACCCATCCTGGAGGCCGCGACCCGGGAAAATTTAAAAAAGAACAGCATTCCGGAAAGCTATCTCCCGATGTTTCGGGATGCGGTTTACGCCACCGCATGGCAGGAAAGCTGTTTCCGCCAGTTTATTATTGATAAAAAGAAACTGACCTATATCCGGTCATACACCAACACGTCCGTCGGCATAATGCAGATTAATGAACGGGTGTGGCGGGGGATGTACGATATTGACCACCTCCGGTGGGATGTCCGCTACAATGCCAAGGCGGGGATTGATATCCTGAATCTTTATCTGAAGAAATACGTGTTGCCCAAAATGAAATCGCTCAAAGGAAAGGATGCGTTAGACAACGATGGGGTGGCGTCCTCGCTTTATGCGATGTACAATACGGGCCCTGGGGGGTTTTCCAGGTTCGTCAAACGCCGGAGCACCGGTCAATTTACCAATATAGACAAGCATTTCAAGGAAAAATACACCTGGGTCAAGAGCGGCCAGTGGGACAGGCTGAGCGATTGTTTTTAATTGGTGGGTGGGTGATAGGAAATCGCTTTTTGCGATTTGGACTGAAACGGCACTCCCAAGCACCACACACTAATTTCTATAGCACTGTTGAAAGCTGCAGGTCAAGGAATTTTCAATGTGTCGTAATCGGCCTATCCGGCAGGATTATCTGGACGAAATAGTCTGGAGACAAGTGATCCACTGCCGCAACCGCGTATCATGGTGACATTATGGTAACTATCTTTGTGAAGTGCGTGCTGTTGAGGAGCCGTGTGCGTAAATAGCGCCAGCACGGTTCCACGAATGCTTATATGTTCTCGGATTTGAACTTTTCAAGACCTATTTCCCTTATACGATTAAGACTTTCAATTCTGTTTGTCTCTGAAAAGAACCCGAATA
>CAZPBZ010000048.1:0-8035 GCA_964584765.1 uncultured Thermodesulfobacteriaceae bacterium | reverse complement strand
ATAGCCGGCAATGGCCCTATCGTATTTATTTGTTGTAATAAAGACCTTTCTGGCCAGTTCAAAACGTGTGGTCAGGGTAGTGGCTCCATCATTGGCCTTCATTTCTCCAAGCACCTTTGAATAATCAGATGGATCTACAACTACAGTCACATACCGGAAGTTCTTTGCAGAAGAACGAAGCAGAGTTGGTCCCCCTATATCAATATTCTCAATAGCATCAGCCAAACTCACACCTTCTTTGGCTACGGTTTTTTCAAAGGCATAAAGATTTACCACTACCATATCAATAGATAGAATAGCGTGGTCTTCCATCTGTTGCCTGTGGTTAGCATTGTCACGAAGGGCCAGGATGCCCCCATGGACCATAGGGTGTAAAGTCTTCACCCGGCCATCCATCATCTCCGGAAAACCAGTAAGATCTGAAACATCCTTTACAGAAACGTCCGCCTCTCTTATTACTCGCGCTGTACCGCCGGTAGATACGATCTCTACACCCATATTCTCAAGTTCTTTAGCCAGCTCTGCCACACCTGTCTTATCAGTTACGCTAATAAGTGCCCTTTTTATCTTTGTCATATATATTGACCGCCTTTTTGTTTGGATTCAAAAGTGGATGTTAATAAAACGGAAACAAACTGGTCGGGACGAGAGGATTTGAACCTCCGACCCCAGCGTCCCGAACGCTGTGCTCTACCAGACTGAGCCACGTCCCGACCGAAGATCTGTTCCATATATTCACCAAGCCGGACCTTGTCAACAGGAGCATCTGCTGATATCAGGTTAATAAATATCTTGACTATACTACATGCACCAGGAGCAATCTATGCTTTTCCATAAAGTGGGGCGGCTTTTTTGTAACCGTGAAGGAAACGAGGCTTATGAAGATTGAGTCATATCGATTTGGTGAAATCGTAATTGATGGAATACGCCATACAAAAGACTTGAAAATTATTAGGGGGAAGACCTTTGAAAACTGGTGGAGATCACAGGGACATACCCTTCAACTCTCTGACATCCTGGATGTTGTGCCTGCAAAACCCAGTATCCTGATAATCGGAACAGGTGCTTACGGCAGGATGGTTCTAAGTTCCGGGCTTTCGGAGGAACTCGAGTCCAGGGGCATCCGTATAGAGGCCCTTCCCACCGAATCAGCCATACAGAGGTTCAATGAGCTGGCATCGCAGCTTGGACACGAGGCTGTTGCCTTTGCAGTTCACCTTACATGTTAGAGTAGAGCCTCTTGCAAAACCGTTGATTCGTGAGTTTTGAGCCCACAATCTTCTTGCAAAAAACCCTTTATTTGTATAAGAATTCCATGTCCTTAAAAATAGAACTACAAATTGGCTCTTGATAGCCGCTCTTGCGGTTAATTGTGAGAATTGTCTCTTCAGCAAATAAATTAAAAATGGGAGATTTCTGACTATGCCCACAGGTCTGCGCTGGAAATTTATCTTGATGGCAGCACTTATTGCCTTGTCTGTGGTTTTTGTACTACCCTCTTTCTATAAAGGTACGCCTGACTGGTTCAAAAAGTATATCTACAGCGAGGGCCTGAAACTTGGTCTGGACCTCCAGGGAGGAATGCATCTCATCCTCAAGGTAGACGTGGACCAGGCAGTTAGAAATTCTGCAGATCTTGCGGCTACAGACCTTAAAGAGTCCCTGGGACGCAGGCAGATAACATTGGTGCGCCGCCAGAGTCCGAACCCTGACGAAATACTGTTCTTTCTTCCTAACAAGGACGCGGTAGAAAGGGTAAAGGCCGTTCTGAAAGATGAATTCCCAAGCCTCGAACTCGTAAAGGTAAAAGAAGAGGAAAAATTCCCCAGCATAGTATTAAGACTCTCCCCAGAAGAGGAAAATTTCATAAGAGAAAACGCGGTTGACCAATCCCAGGAAATCATTCGTAACCGAATAGACCAATTTGGGGTTACAGAACCTGTAATTGTCCGTCAAGGCGAGGAAGATATAGTAGTCCAGCTTCCAGGGATCCAGGACCCTGAACGGGCCCTCAAGCTCATAGGGCAGACCGCGCAACTGGAGTTCAAGCTGGTGGATGACGAGGCCGGGATAGACCTCGGAAGGCTTATCCGCCAAGCCACAGATAGCGGCCGCCTTCCAGTTGGCTATAACATTAAGGCCCTTAACTCGGTCCTGAAGGGCCAGATACCCAGGGACGATTCCATCTACTTCCTTAAAGACGTCGATGATCGCACCGGCAAACCCCGGAAGGCGCCGATTCTTCTCAAGGACAAAACGCTTATGACAGGGGATACTGTAAAGACTGCCAACGTCCGGATCGGCGGTAATTACAACGAACCCTATGTTGCCCTTGAATTTACAGATCGGGGCGCAGAACTCTTTGAGAAAATCACCGGTGACAATGTGGACAAGCGTCTTGCCATTGTCCTGGACGGAGTGACCCGCTCTGCACCGGTAATAAGGGAACGTATAGGAGGAGGGCATGCCCAGATCACCGGCTCGTTTACTACTGAAGAGGCATCTGACCTTGCCATTGTGCTAAGAGCCGGAGCCCTGCCCGCGCCGATCAGCATTATTCAAAACGTCACGGTAGGTCCGTCTCTTGGCCGTGATTCCATACAGCACGGTCTGTATTCAGGTCTGCTTGGAGCGGCCTTTGTAGTTTTCTTCATGGTCATATATTACACGTTTTCAGGTTTCATAGCGAACATAGCCATGGTCCTGAACCTGCTCTTTCTTATGGCTGTTCTGGCGCTTTTCCAGGCCACACTGACCCTTCCCGGCATAGCCGGCATCATACTCATCATTGGCATGGGAGTTGACTCTAACGTGCTGATCTTTGAGCGTATGCGGGAGGAAAGGGCCCTTGGAAAACCCCTTAAGGCATTTATTGACGGGGGTTATGACAAAGCCTTCTGGACCATCGTAGACGCCCATGTTACCACTCTTATAACCGCCGTAGCACTGTTCCTCTTTGGAACCGGCCCAATCAAGGGCTTTGCCGTCACCCTGTCCGCCGGTATTGTCATCAACCTCTTTACTGCCATCTTTGGAACCAGGATGGTATATGACTGGCTGCTGGCCAAGCATGCCCTGACTAACCTGAGGTTCCTCCAGTTAATCAAGAAAACAAGCATGGACTTCATAGGACGCAGGAATTTCGCCTTTGCACTGTCAGTGATCCTGGTAACTATAGGTCTCGCAGGCTTCATACAGATCGTAAGAGGGGCAGCCAACCTCGGCGTAGACTTTTCCGGTGGAACCATGGTCCAGTATCGCGCAGACAAGCCCTTTACCCTGAACAATGTAAGAAAGGCCCTGACAAAAACAGGTGTCGAGGGTTACTCCCTTCAAGAAGTAGCAGGGGAAAACGTCTTAATCGTACGCGTCAAAAAATCAGTGGCTACTGTGGGAGATATAGAAACCAGTATAACCAACAGCTTGAAAGAAAGCCTTTCTGAGACCCACTTTATAATGGAAAGCAAGGCAGAGATCGGTTCAACCGTGAGCAGGGAACTGAGGCGTAAGGCACTGATAGCAATATGCATATCATTTGCGGGCATAATCGGTTATCTGGCCTTCAGGTTCAGTTTGAGCTTTGGAGTGGCAGCCACTGCCGCCACCTTCCATGACGTGCTGGTAGTACTTGGCATTTTATTTATCCTGAACAAGGAAATAACACTCCTGACAATAACCGCTCTTCTGACGCTTGGTGGCTACTCCCTCACTGATACCGTGGTCGTCTTTGATAGAATCAGAGAAAATATCAAACGTTACAAAAAATTGCCTTTTGCCGAGATCATAAATCAAAGCATCAACGAGATGCTGGGCAGGACAATTATTACGTCTCTGACCACGATGATGGTGGTCTTGTGCATCTTTTTCTTTGGTGGTGTCGTAATACATGACTTTGCACTTACTCTGCTTTTGGGAATACTGGTTGGGACCTATTCCTCAGTATTCATTGCCAGCCCCATAGTGTACTTATGGCACGGGGGCAAAGCGCCCAGATAGGTGGAAGGCTGGAGGTGGAAGGTAGAAGGTGATAGGGCTAACATACTTCAGCCTTCAGCCTTCAGCCTTCTACCCTAATTGGTTTCCTCATGGATCAACTCATCATTGAAGGCAGATACCCACTAAAGGGGACCATCAGGATTAGCGGGGCCAAAAACGCGGCCCTGCCCATTCTTGCTGCAACGCTCCTCACCGGCGGCACCTTCAGGCTGCAAAATATCCCCAGGCTGGTTGACATAAGGACCTTTACCGATCTCCTGACTGACCTGGGCGTTACGGTAGATTACAGCGCATATAATGACTCTGATTTCTTAAACATAGACTCCTCAGGACTCTCAGACCACGAGGCCCCCTACGACTTGGTACGCAAGATGCGGGCTTCAATTCTGGTGATAGGACCTCTTATGTCCCGTATTGGAAAGGCCCGTGTCTCCCTTCCCGGAGGCTGTGCCATCGGTGCCCGTCCCATAGATCTTCACTTAAAGGGCCTTGAGCTCATGGGGACCAAACTCCAGCTCAAAGAGGGTTATATAGAGGCAAAGGCCGGGAGACTGAATGGAGCGCATATTTACTTTGACACGCCATCTGTGACAGGTACGGAAAACCTGATGATGGCAGCAGTTCTTGCCAAAGGGACAACTGTAATAGGAAATGCTGCAAGGGAACCAGAGGTGCTTGCCCTGGGGCAGATGCTCAACCAAATGGGGGCAAAAATTAAAGGCCTTGGTTCAAATACCATCAAGATAGAAGGCGTCAAGGAGCTAAGACCTGTTGACTGGAAAATAATCCCGGATCGCATAGAGGCCGGCACGTACATGATGGCTGTGGGGGCAACCGGCGGAGAGCTGATAATTGAAAACGTTTTAGCAGATCAACTGGAGGCGGTCATATCCAAACTCAGGAGCACCGGGCTTCAGATTGAAGTAGATAATGCCCGTATTTCCGTCAGGAAAAAAGGCGCTTTGCACAGCGTGGATGTTACGACTCTGCCATATCCCGGTTTCCCGACTGATCTGCAGGCCCAGATCATGGTGCTGATGGCCCTGGCCGGTGGCCTCAGTGTGATCACTGAAACCATATTTGAAAACCGTTTCATGCACGTTGCCGAGTTAAGACGGCTTGGAGCTGACATAAAGGTTGAAGGCAGGAGCGCTATCATCAAAGGTGTAACGGGATTAAACAGCGCCCCTGTAATGGCCACTGATCTCAGGGCCAGCGCCTCTCTGGTGCTGGCCGGCCTTGCAGCCAATGGGACTACAACAATATCCAGAGTTTACCACCTGGATCGCGGGTATGAACACCTGGAACAGAAGCTTGCAGCAGTAGGGGCCAGAATCAAAAGAAAAAAGGCCTAGCTGATCCGGTGAAAAAAGAAAAAAATATCCTGATTGACCGATACGGCAGGCAATTGACCTATCTCAGGCTCTCAGTAACAGACAGATGTAATCTTCGATGTCAGTACTGCATGCCTCAGATTAACTTCTCCTGGTTGCCTCATGATTCAATCCTCACCTATGAAGAAATTCTTAAAATTTGCCGCACCCTCGCGGCCATTGGTGTCACAAAAGTTCGCCTTACAGGTGGCGAGCCATTGGTCCGGCGGGACTTAATAAGCCTTGTGGAAAGACTGACTGAGATTGACGGGCTTGAAGAAATCTGTATCACCACAAATGGTGTCCTGCTGGAAGAGTATGCAGATGGCCTATTCAAGGCAGGTATCAGGCATATTAACATCAGCCTTGATTCCATGAATCCGGAACGATTTGCCTATATTACCGGCTTCAATCTATTTGAGCAGGTGTGGCGGGGTATAGAAAAGGCCCTGAAAAAAGGATTTTCCCCGATAAAAATCAACTCAGTGATCATGAAGGGCATAAATGATAATGAAATAATGGCCCTGGCAGGACTGAGCTTGAAATATCCCGTACAGGTTCGTTTTATAGAGTTCATGCCTGTCGGCCATAATATTTTTTGGAATCCGGCCAGATTTGTCAGTTGTGATAAGATCAGAAATCAGGTAGAGGACGCATTTGGAAAACTGCGCCCATTGCCCAAATCGCACAGTGCCGGACCGGCAAGTGAATATATGCTGGATAAGGCCCCGGGAAGTGTGGGTTTTGTCGGCGCCTTAAGCCACCATTTCTGCGAAAGTTGTAACCGCCTGCGTCTCACTGCAGAGGGACGTCTTCGATTATGCCTGTTCTCTGACGAGGAGGTAGATGTCAAAAAGGCTTTGCAACAAGGACTGAATACAGAGGAGCTGGCTCTTTTTTTCCACCAGGCCGTATTAAAAAAGCCAAAAGGACTAAAGTTTTTGGATAAAGAAAGACTATTTTGCACCCGGAGTATGTCCAGTATAGGTGGATGAGGTTGGCTACTAATTCGTGGAGGGCTTCTTCTAATAATGAAAAGTAATATGGCCTTTGTCTTTCCAGGGCAGGGTTCTCAATATGTTGGAATGGGCAAGGCCTTTTTGGAAACAGTGCCTGATGCGGCCCATTTTTTTTCTGTTGCAGAAGAGTTGACAGGGCTTCCCCTGAAGAAGCTTTGCATTGAAGGACCCCTGGAAGAACTCACCCAGGTTGAAAATCTTCAGCCTTGTCTAACCGCTGTAGAGATCATTTGCTGCATAGCCGCCAAAAATACAGGATTAAAGGCAACAGCAGTAGCAGGACACAGTCTGGGAGAGTATCCGGCACTGTGGGCCGCCGGGGTCATTAGCCTTGAAGACACATTCAAACTGGTCCATGCCAGGGGCAGGCTTATGAAGGGAGCAGGGGATAAAAACCCCGGAGCCATGGCTGCTGTGATCGGTCTCAGCAGGAAAGAGCTGGAGGAATTGATTACGCCCCTAACAAAAAAAGGCATCCTGGTCATAGCTAATCACAATTCGCCGGAGCAGATAGTAGTCACTGGAGAAACAGACCTGGTTGGCGATTTGTGCAAGGAAGCTAAGGCTGAAGGAGCAAGGGCGATTCCCTTAAAGGTTTCCGGCGCCTATCACAGCCCCCTTATGGAAGAGGCATCA
The DNA here is from genome assembly GCA_964584765.1 of uncultured Thermodesulfobacteriaceae bacterium. Lineage (GTDB taxonomy): Bacteria > Desulfobacterota > Dissulfuribacteria > Dissulfuribacterales > UBA3076 > UBA3076. The sequence continues at coordinate 1,011 of CAZPBZ010000048.1, read as the reverse complement.
AGGCGCTTTTCTGAAATTTTGGATAAGATTTCTTTTTGTGAGCCCGAAATCCCAATTTACAGCAATGTCACGGCAAGGCCGGAATCAGACCCGGAGAAAATCAAGGACCTCCTGAAAAAACAGATATGCTCGCCTGTCAGGTGGTATGAAATCGTAATCAACATGGACAGGGACGGGATATCAAACTTTATTGAGCTTGGTCCAAAAAAAGTACTCGGCAACCTGATAAGGAAGTGTCTATCTGAAGGATCTGCTTCAGTATTTCAAGGGGATGATCCTGAAAATCTTAAAGCATGCCTCAGGGAAATCAAAAGCGGCTAACAAATCCGTCTGATTGTGCTGCGGAAAACTACTCCTCCTTTGCCTTTTTTATTAGCTCCAGGGAAGTATGATCCGAAGGTGCAGGAGGGATAACAACCTCAAGGTGCTTACCATTCCCTGTCTTCCCGGTTATTTCTTGAGATTCCTTGGTGGTAGGCTTCTTGAGCCTGGTGAAGTCTTTTTGACAGGCTTTTTTTGAGAAATAGAACCCGGCTTGCCGGAGGAAGGCCTTTTTGCTGGTGTTGATTGAGGAGCCCGGCTTACCTGTGGCTTTAGAATAGGAGTCTGCAAGGCAACCGGAGCTGTGGCCTTTCTTTCTTTCTTGGCTTCATCAAATATACCAACTTCAACATATTTCCCATCCGATTTAAACTTAACACCTTGAGCTGTTATATCCGCTACACGCCAGCCATCAACAACATCCCCAACACTTACGGTACGCAAGGCTTTTTGAGAGTCATTAGCCACTTTTTTGTACGGACTGGAGGCAGACTCGGAAGTTGCAACCAGGAGGAAGGCCTGTCGCATTTCTCCGGCAATAATAGTACCATAGACCTGGTACCGGTCTTTCAAATCACCCTCCACTGCTGAGGGTAAAGGTTGATTTTTGCCTCGCGCAGGATCAAATGGATCCATGCTGACAATGACTTCATAGGGACCAGGCTCAACCTGAGATTCTTTGGCAAAAAC
>CAZPBZ010000047.1:0-8159 GCA_964584765.1 uncultured Thermodesulfobacteriaceae bacterium | reverse complement strand
CCGTCTTCCTTATATAAATCGGCTGCCTGCTGAATTGCAGGCCATTCAACCCAGCCATGATCATCCCACATGCCGGGATCATCCGCATTCCACATCCTGAATTCTACATTATCAGAGCCGGATCGAACATACATGCGTATCTTTTTGTTCTCCAGGATTGGATTGTAGTATAGTCCTAATTCATCTTGCACAACTTTCTCCTGATTAAAGCTCAAAGAGCTATCGTAATCAACCCCTTTCAGTTTCAGGCTTCAGGCTTTCAGCTCTTATATAACGCCGCAGACAGGGTATTTTCAGCAGAATCATATGTTAAGCTAAACTTTTGTATCCCAGCGGTCAATACTTGATATCCATAGAGGAGAAAAAAATTGTCTAACGAGTATTCAGCAAAATATTAGGTTTTGCTGGAGCCTCTTGCTACAAAGGTGCTATATAGAACTAATGATTGAGGGATTGAGGAGAGGTTAAAAATGACTTATCCGGTTTTTCAGTGGAAACAAGGTGCTTTTCTTGCTGATTTTCACATTCATTCCCACTTCAGCAGGGCAACAAGTCCTGATATGCATCCAGGTATTATTAATCGTTTCGCCAAGCAGAAAGGATTATATGTTGTCGGCACCGGGGACTTCACCCATCCGGGCTATCTTGAAGAATTAAGGGAGGAATTGGAGCCTGAGGGTACAGGACTATATGTCTGCAAAGACGACCCTGAGGGCACAAAATTCATCCTCACCTCTGAGGTATCCAACATCTTCACCCAGGGTGGAAGGAGTCGCAGGATACATACGGTTTTTTTCGCTCCTGATTTCCAGGTGGTAGAAGAGATCCAGGACCGTATTGGCTCAATAGGGAATATCACTTCAGATGGGCGTCCAATCCTCGGCTTTCCGGTAAAAGAACTTGTCAGAATAATAATGGACGTATCATCTGACTGCTTTGTACTGCCGGCACATATCTGGACTCCATGGTTTTCTCTGTTCGGTGCGAAATCAGGCTTTGACACACTGGAAGAGTGTTTTGAGGAACAGGGCGAGCATATTTTCGCCCTGGAGACCGGACTCTCTTCAGATCCCCAAATGAACTGGCGGCTATCCGCCCTGGATCAATACACCCTGCTTTCAAACTCCGATGCCCATTCCCCCTCCAAGCTGGCAAGGGAAGCAAATTGCTTTTCCTGCGAGCCAACCTATGAAGCAATTATTACTGCCATCAAGGATCCGGGGCGTGGCTTCGAGGGGACCATCGAGTTTTTTCCAGAAGAGGGTAAATATCACTTGGATGGTCACAGGGCCTGCAATATCTGTATGAAACCACAGGAGACTATTGAGCACAGGGGCAAGTGTCCGGTATGCGGCCAGAATCTCACAGTAGGTGTTCTGCATCGGATAGAGGAGCTTGCTGACAGGCCTGAAGGCTTTATTCCTGAAACTGCAAAGCCCTGTGTGCACCTTGTACCTCTTGAGGAGATTGTCGCTGAGGCATTTGGTGTACGCAGCATCACAGGTAGAGTAAAAAAAGAGTACCAGAGACTGGTTCAGCTTGGAGAATCTGAGATGAATATACTCCTCTGGAAGAATGAGGAAGAGCTTCAGCGCTTTGTACCGGAAAGGATTTTAGAAGGAATACTGCGCATGAGAAAGGGTGAGATAAAAATAAGTCCCGGTCATGACGGGCTCTACGGAAAGATCAGCCTCTTTTCCGAAAAGGAGAAGAAAGAGTTGCGTGGCTCAAGGGCAAAGGCATCAGGGAAAGACAAGGCAGTGCAAATGGATCTGTTTTAACTTTTTTTGTTCTCTTTGTTCTTTTTTGCTAATGTACGTTCATGGGAAAAGTGTTTCGTATAGTCAATAGATTTTTGATTCTGGAGTGCCTGGTGCCGGGTAACAGGCATCCCTGCCACGACCAATATAGGCCTATTGACAGGCGATCAGGTAGGGTATACCCTAAAACAAAAAAGAGTATACTTTGGGAGGTGATAGAATTGTCTAAAGTAACTGCCAAATATCAAATCACGATTCCTGTAAAGGTCAGAAGGGAAATGGGTATCCTACCTGGAACTGAAGTCGATATCACAAAAGAAGGGCAAAAATATGTACTTATTATTAATCCAATCGAAACGATTAGGAAGAAGTGGTGTGGAAGGTTTAAGGGTAGGCCAACAACAATGGAATATATAGATGAAATCAGGGGCAAAGTAAGTTGAGAATCTGTGTAGACACAACTATCTTGCTTGATATTTTGAAAGATGAATTCAGAAGTTTTCAGGACAAGCTATACACTGCTCTCGCAAGAAGAGAGAATCTGGTCGCACCCCCTGTGGTATTCGCGGAACTTATGCCCCAATTTAAAGGAAACACCAAGTTATTGGGTGAGTTTTTAGAGGAACACAAAATAGCGATAGAACCGCTTGGCGTTGATTCCGCCGTTGCCGCAGCACAAGCATGGATGAGATATTTAAAACAAAAAACAAGGGTAAAGTGTCCTAAGTGTGGCCAGGAGCTTAATCTCAAAGAGCATTTTTTGTCGGATTTTTATATTGGAGGGTTCGCTTCAGCAAAGTGCGGTGCCATTCTTACCAGAGACAGAGGTATATACAATAAATATTTTCCCGCGTTGGTTGGGTATGAAGATTGTCTCAAGGCATCCTGCTGATTGCTTCAACAAGCTGCGGATAGTTCCTAAAAATACAACGTGGTATTACATCCGCAACCCTTGACATAACGTGGTAAACGGCTGGGTCACTTTAACTTCTATTCTCGGTATACGGGGGAGTCTTAACTGGGCGCGTTGCGGATCAAGCAACTCCAGGCGTATATGGTTAAGTCGTACGGCCCTTGAGAACTTGTGACGTTTCCCGAGATGCATAAAAATTGGGTATATATCCCTTGGTCTGTAAGAAAGGAGGAAGATATATGGCCTCACAGGAAGTAACAGTCCCTATTATCCGGGCGATGTATGAGAAAATGATCCTGATACGAAAATTTGAAGAGAGGCTGATCAAACTCTTTCAGGAAAAAGACAGATTGGTCGGCATGCAAATTCTGGCTATCGGGCAGGAAGCTGTAGCCGTGGGGATCATCGCGGCCCTGGGACCCGACGACGTAATTGTGAGCAATCACAGAAGTCATGGCCACCTGCTGGCCAGAGGGACGGATCCGAAATATCTTATGGCCGAAATTATGGGAAAGGCAACCGGCGTCAACAAAGGTAAGTCCGGGACCTTGCACCTGAGTGTTCCTGAGTTAAATATCTTGATGACATCAACGGTCGTTGGTGCCGGACCGCTTCTGGCAGTGGGGGCGGCCTTTGCCCAGAAGTACCGCAATGAGTCAAATATCACGGTGGTCTTCTTTGGCGACGGCGCTGCGGCAGAGGGTAGTGTACATGAGGCCATGAATCTGGCTGCCCTTTGGAGGCTACCTATTCTCTTTGTCTGCGAAAATAACTGTTGGGCAGGTGCCCAGAGCCTTTCCCGGCATTCCTCTGTTAGAGATATCGTCCAGCGCGCTACGGCTTACGGGATGCCAGGCGAACTGGTAGATGGGAATGACGTGGAGAAGGTGTATATCCTTTCTGTAAGGATGGCGACTCGCTGCCGCAATGGAGAAGGACCGGCTCTGATTGAAGCCAAGACATACAGGATGCGGGGCCATGGAGAGAGTGACCACCAGCATTATGTAGACAGGAAAGAACTGTTAATTTGGAGTCAGCTCTGTCCTATCAGACGCCTTAGCGAGAAGATGCTGGAGGACGGTCTTATCACAGAAACAGAACTAGAGACTATCGATAGGGAGAATACTGTGAAAGTAGATAAGGCCGTAAAATTTGGAGATGGAAGTCCCTATCCACTTCCTGAAGAGGCCCTGAGAGACGTCTGGGTCGAGGGTGCGACATCGAAGAATGCTATCGCTAAGGGAGATTTATGATGTACGAATTGTCTTTTGGGCAGGCCATAAGAGACGCCATTGATTTGGCCATGAGCAAAGATGACAAAGTCTTTGTGGCAGGTGAGGGTGTCGGGGTCTCCATTCATGTGGATCCCAACCTTCCAACTCACGGTCTCCTTGAAAAATATGGGTCAAAAAGAATCAAGGATACACCGGTCAGCGAGGCTGCTATCGCCGGCCTGGCAGTGGGTGCTTCAGCCCTTGGGCTTCGACCGGTGGTTGAAATTATGTTCTTTCCCTTTATTACTTTGGCTTTAGATATGCTGGTAAATCATGCCGCCAAGCTGCGTTATTTGAGCGGCGGGAAATCCGCGTTTCCACTCACAGTGAGAGTTAAGGCCGGCATCAATTTTTCAGCAGGTTGCCAGCACTCACACAATCTGGAGGCATGGCTTGCCCACAGTCCGGGGCTGAAGGTCGTTTTCCCCTCTACAGCTCAAGACGCCAAGGGCCTCCTTCTGAGCGCAATATTTGATCCGGACCCTGTGATTGTAATTGAAGAACTGCCCCTTTACTGGATGAAAGGCAAGGTCCCGAAAGGAGATTACCGAATACCTCTCGGGGAGGCCAGGGTGGCCAGGCCTGGCAAGGATTGCACTCTCGCGAGCTACGGAGGGGCTGTACACACGGCCCTGGAAGCGGCCAAGACCTTATCAGACGAAGCTATCTCCCTGGAAGTGGTAGATCTCAGGAGTCTGGTTCCCCTGGATAAGGGCTGCCTGCTTGATTCAGTCAGGAGGACCGGCAGGCTGGTGGTCTTGCATGATGCGACCAAATTTGGTGGATTTGGGGCGGAGATCGCAGCAACCGTTGCGGAGGAGGCCTTTGATGCCCTCAAAGCACCGATAAAAAGAGTGGCGGCCCCGGATATCCCTGTACCCATTTCACCACTACAGGAAAGATTTAACAAGCCTGGTCCTGAAATGATCGTAAGGGCTGTGCGATCAATCCTGTAAGTGGGGCTTAAGACTGCTAAGCTCGGTCCCACATTTCCCGTATAAATTGGCAACGGCCCCTACGCGTCTTTGAGGAACAGCCATGTTTTACTCCGTTCTGTGGCATGAAGAGACACGTAGTGAGGGCCGGAAGATTAGTTCCCATTCATTGCGTAGCCGATTTAACCGGAATAGGCAGTTTGTCGGCTCATTAAAGAAGTAGTGCTTTTAGCCAGTCATGCCAATCATTCAAGCCTTGTCTTGTTTTGCACGATATCTCAAAAATCGTCAGGTCAGGGTTGATTTTCAGCGATTCCTGTCTGATCTTTTCTATGCTGCAATCGACATAAGGGAGTAGATCAATCTTGTTTATTAAGAGCACGTTCGACTCATGGAACATTAAAGGGTATTTCAGCGGCTTGTCATCCCCCTCAGAGATACTCAGAAGCATGACCTTGCAGTACTCCCCCAAATTGAATTCAGCGGGACACACCAGGTTACCCACGTTTTCAATTATGAGCAGATCAACAGGATTAAAATCGAATTGACTCAATGTCTCGTTGATCATGTTGGCATCAAGGTGGCAGGCCCCGCCGGTATTGATTTGAACCACCTGCGCGCCCGTTGCGGAAATCGCTTCAGCATCATATGTGGACTGGATATCTCCCTCAATCACGGCTATGTTGATCTCGTTTTTCAATGATCTGATCGTATCTTCAATCAGAGTCGTCTTTCCAGCCCCAGGTGCACTCATCATATTTATGGCCATAACACCTTTGTCAGCAAAGAATTGCCTGTTCTGAGCCGCTATCCTCTCATTTGCCTCGAGTACGTTTTTGACTAACGATATCTTGACTTCAATCACCTCCCTAAACGACCTATGAACCCTCAAATTCGACTATCTCCAACTCCTTGCCGGAGATAATCTGGATATCCGCCTGCCCGCATTCCGGGCAGCCGTAAGGCCAATCCTCAAAAACAAAATCCTGCCCGCAGGTCTTGCAATGTCCTTTTACAGGAACAGTCTCAATGATTAATTTTGTCCCGTCAAGAGACGTATCTTTGCTCAGGCATTCAAATCCGAAAAGTAGCGCATCAGGCATGACTTGGGTTATCTCACCGATCCTCAACGTAATCGTATCAACCTTAGTCAGATTGTGTTTTGGCATATCCTGCGTTACGATTTCGATTATGCTCTGTGCAATAGATAATTCATGCATGTAAGTAAACCGGAAAGTCAGGTTTCACTATTCTTATCCCTATCAATCGCCTCCTGCTTTTAAGGCATTATCAATAATCTCCTGTGCCTCTTTCTGGATCTTCTTCAAATGCTCCTCACCCTTAAAGCTCTCAGCATACAATTTATAGATATCCTCGGTACCAGAGGGCCGCGCTGCGAACCAGCCATTTTCCGTCACTACCTTGAGGCCTTCAATGGGCGCATTGTTGCAGGGTGCTTTGGTCAGTTTTGCGGTTATGGGTTCTCCCGCGAGGTTGTCTGCCGTGACCATGTCGGGGGAAAGACCTTTGAGAACCGCCTTCTGCCTTGGTGTGGCCGGCGCATCAATGCGTTGATAAACGGAACTGCCAAATTTCTCCTCAAGATCTTTATAAATCTCTCCGGGGTCCTTGCCAATTTTGGCTGTAATTTCGCAGGCGAGAAGATCCATGATGATCCCGTCTTTGTCCGTGGTCCAAACTGTGCCGTCTTTTCTGAGAAAAGACGCCCCTGCGCTTTCCTCTCCTCCAAAGCCGTAAGAACCGTCAAGTAGACCGTCCACGAACCATTTGAAGCCTACAGGCACTTCGCACAGTCGCTTTTTCAGGTAGTCTGCCACCCGATCGATCATGGAACTTGAGACCAGGGTTTTGCCAACAGCCGCGTCTTCCCTCCACCCGGGCCTGTTCTGAAACAAATACCAGATGGCCCCGGCCTGATAGTGATTAGGATCAAGAAGCCCTGCGGTCCTCGTAACAATACCGTGGCGGTCCGCGTCCGTGTCGTTGCCAAAGGCGATGTCAAACCTGTCCCTCAGTTCAATCAGACTCGCCATGGCATAGGGGGACGAGCAGTCCATGCGGATTTTGCCGTCTTTGTCCAGGGTCATAAACGAGAAGGTGGGATCCACAGACCTGTTCACTATCTCAATAGAAAGCCCGTAGAGTTCGGCAATGGGGTCCCAGAAATAAATTCCCGAACCGCCTAAGGGATGCACACCGATCTTGAGCCCCTCACGGGCGATGATCTCCATATCGATGACGTTCTTGAGGTCTTCCACATAAGGGGTGATGTAATCATATTCTTGGGTTGTATCAGCCTTCAGGGCCTTCTCAAAGGGTATTCTTTTCACGTCTTTGAGCCCGCCCCGGAGAAGTTCGTTGGCCCTGTCTTCAATGGCCCTTGTCGTCTCCACAGAGGCCGGACCTCCCTCAGGTGGATTATATTTGAATCCGCCGTCCTCAGGCGGGTTGTGAGAAGGGGTGATGACAATTCCGTCTGCAAGCCTCTTTGTCGTTTTAGCGTTGTAGGTCAGAATGGCATGTGATATCACCGGAGTGGGTGTATAACTCAAACCCTTCTGGACCACGACCGTTATACCGGCCGCGGCAAAGAACTCAATGGCCGTGGCCAGGGCAGGCTCTGAAAGGGCATGTGTATCGATCCCTATAAAAAGGGGTCCTGTAATCTTTCCGAATCTTCTGTATTCATAGAGGGCCTGGCAGATGGCCAGGATGTGGTCCTCATTAAAGCTGTTTTTAAACGACGACCCCCTATGCCCGGAGGTGCCGAATGCCACGCGCTGACCAGGGTCTGAGACATCAGGTTTATGAGTATAATAAGATGAGACGAGCCTTGGAATATTAACCAGCATAGATCTGGGTACAGGCTTGCCTGCAAGTTCGTGTATCGGCATTGTTCTCCTCCTAACTCGGGGCTTTGCATACTTTGATCATTTTTTTGGCCCCATCCACCGCCACCCGGCGTATTTATGATCAAGCCTTCACCTTTCGAGACATTGAAGGTGCATCGGCCGGGAAGCCTTATTGTTGTGCCGTCAATTCGCCTCAACAGATTTGACCCGCACTTCCCGTCATCCCCGCCGGCTATTCCCTTTGGTGGAAAGCGTCTCCTTTCAGATTGAATGGATATAATCCCATCTTCCAGGAAGAGGAATTCCCGGGTAAGACCCATCCCGCCCGGATGAAAACCTTCTCCCCCTGAACCGTCCCTTAAAGCGGTCTTCACAACCCTTATCGGATAGGTGCTCTCAAGGGC
>CAZPBZ010000046.1:6993-8225 GCA_964584765.1 uncultured Thermodesulfobacteriaceae bacterium | reverse complement strand
CGGATAATGGCAAAGATGAATGGCCCCCAGACTGCTGAGAACTTGTTGACCACTGAGTAGAAGCCAAAGAATTCGGCTGGGGCGCTTTCGGGAATAATTGAGGCGTAGAAGGAGCGGCTGATGGCCTGCGATCCGCCGAGCACAAGACCGACAATCCCGCCCATGACGAAGTACTCTATTGCTGAATGAATGGAATAGGCATAGATCACCACACCGCTCCATCCTATAAGAGTAACAATCACAGCCCGCTTGGCGCCAATCCGCTCTGAAATCCATGCTAAAAGAAGTGCCCCGAAAAAGGCTACGGCCTGCACGAGCAGAAGTGTCATCATAAGTGTCGTGGTGGAGAGATGAAGCTCCTGCTTTCCGTATATGGTAGCCATCTGGATGACAGTCTGTATCCCCTCGTTGTAGACAAGAAAGGCTGCAAGAAATAGCAATAGGTGACGGAGTTGGCGCAACCTGCCGATTGTCTTCCAGACCCGTGAAATACCCAGGGAGATATAACCCAGACCCAATGGGATACGCCGGAAGCCCTCAGGCAGGGCCTGAATCCTGCGCGGTTCCCGCAGGCAATAGACAGTCACCATGGCAAAGCCGCCCCACCACAGGGCAGCGGTCAGCATCCCCAGGCGGGCAGCCCCGGCCTCGGAAAGACCGATCTTTTCATGCCCTGCCAGGAGACACAGAGAGAGCGCAAACTGTAGTCCGCCTCCCACGTACCCATAGGCAAAGCCCTTGCTGGAGATCCGGTCCGTCTCCCCTTCCGGGGCGATCTGGGGAAGAAAGGCATCATAGAAAACATTGGCTCCGACAAATCCGATCTGGGAGATGACAAACAGGATCATGGTCAACCATACGTCCCCAGCTTTACTAAAGGAGAGGAAGGCCGCGCTCACTACGCCCAGATAACAGAAGGAGAATAGAAAACGTTTTTTTGCACAACAGAAGTCTGCAATGGCTCCAAGTGTCGGGGCTGCAATAAAGACAAGGAACGCTGCTGCTGAAACCATGAATCCCCACAGGGTCTCGGCGGCATAAAGGGTGCCTCTGATTTCCAATCCATCAGGAGGAACCACCACGCCCGCAAAGTAAATGGGCAGGATGGCTACAGCCAAGGTGGTGACATAGGCGGAATTAGCCCAGTCATACATGGCCCAGCCAAAGATGACCCTCCGGTCTCCCCGGATAGGCATATTTTCTATATTTTCAGACGCCTGCCGCATGCTTTC